>DASXUT010000067.1 GCA_036504675.1 Bacillota bacterium
AGCTGATCCAGCTCAACGAGAGGCTGCAAGAGAAGTACCGGATCATCGAGGCCGAGGAGCAGCGGGCCGAGTGCCTGCGGATGGATGACGCCGATTACGCCATCGTCGCTTTCGGCATCGTCGCCCGGCTGGCCTCGATGGCCGTCGATAACCTCCGGGAGAAGGGCCACCGGGTCGGGATGATCCGGCCGATCACCCTCTGGCCGTTCCCCGCCAAGACCTTCCAGCGCTACCCGAAGGTCAAGGGCTACCTGTCGGTGGAGATGAACGAGGGCCAGATGGTCCAGGACGTCCGCCTGAACGCCGATTGCGCCGCCAAGGTCCGCTTCTATGGGCACGGCGGCGGTTGGGTCCCCACCCCGGCGGCCATCGAGGAGCAGATCCTGAAGATGGTCGATGGGGGGGACGGGGCGTGAGCGACGGGAAGGTCTACCGAGAGGTCTTCGGCAAGCCGAAGTGCCTGACCGACAATCCGTTCCTGTACTGCCCGGGCTGCGGGCACGGCCTGGCCCACCGGCTGGTCGCCGAGACCATCGACGAGTTGGGTCTCCAAAGCAAATCGATCATCATCACCAGCATCGGCTGCTCCGTCAGGTGCTGGCGCAACTTCGACGTTGACGTCATCCAGGGACCCCATGGCCGGGCCCTGGCCATCGCCACCGGGGTGAAGCGGGCCCAGCCGGACCAGTTTGTCTTCACCTACCAGGGCGACGGCGACCTGACCTCGATCGGCATGGCCGAGACCATGCATGCCGCGTCCCGAGGGGAAGCGATCAGCGTCGTCTTCATCAACAACGCCGTCTTTGGAGCGACCGGCGGCCAGATGGCCCCAACCACCCTGGTCGGGCAGAAGACGACGACCTATCCGAAGGGCCGAGACCCGAAGTGGACCGGCCCGCCGATCCGCCTCTCGGAGATCCTGGCTCAGCTCCCGGCGACGGCCTACATCGCCAGGGGGGCGGTGTCCTCGCCGAAGAACGTCCTCACCGCCAAGAAGTACGTTCGCCGGGCCTTCGAGACTCAACTGAACGGGGGCGGTTTCGGCCTCGTCGAGATCCTCTCGCCCTGCCCGGTCAACCTCAAGCTCGATCCGGTGGCCGCGATGCGCTGGGTCGATGAGAACCTGATCCCTTACTACCCCCTCGGGGAGATCAAGACTTCCAAGGGGGTGAGCTGAATGAAGACCGAGTATAGGATCGCCGGCTTCGGCGGCCAGGGGATCCTCTTCCTCGGCCAGACCATGGCCTACGCGGCCATGCTGGCCGGCAAGGAGACCGTCTGGACCGCCTCCTATGGTCCGGAGATGCGGGGCGGGACGGCCAACTGCGCGGTCGTCATCGCCGACCAGACGGTCCGGTCGCCGCTGGTCTACCAGCCGGACGTGGCCCTCATCTTCAACAAGCCGTCGCTGGAGCGGTTCGGTCCCGACGTCAAGCCGGGCGGACTGGTCCTCTTGGTGGCCGAACTGATCGACACCGAGCTGAAGCGGAGCGACGTGACGGTCTTCCGGGTGCCCGCCCGGCGGCTGGCCGAAGAGATCGGGGCCCCCAAGTCCCTGAACATGGTGATGCTGGGCGCCCTCGCCGCCGTCCATCCGACCCTCGACTTGGCCCGGGTCGAGGCGGGGGTTCGCAAGATCACCTCGGGGAGCAAGGAGACCCTGCTCGAGACGAACCTCAAGGCAATCCACCAAGGCTACTATGTCATGCGGCGGTCAAAGGATTTGGCGGCCGCTTCGAAAGCGGGGGTTTGAGGCGAGATGGCGGCTTACGTGACCTTTGACGAGAGGATGTGCAAGGGCTGCGGCCTGTGCGTCCACTTCTGCGCCAAGAAGGCCCTGGGCCTGTCGGAGCGGATCAACGCCGCCGGCTACCCGGTGGCCGCCCTGGTCAAGCCGGAACAGTGCAACGGCTGCGCCCTCTGTGCCGTGATGTGTCCGGAGGTGGCCATCAAGGTTTACAAGGAGGCGGCTTCGCAGTAGGTTGACGAAAGGGGGGGCCCCGATGCCGTTCGGCTACAACGGGAAGATCCTGAAGGTGGATCTGTCGACGTCCTCCTACGCCGTGGAAGAAAAGGACGAGCGTTTCTTCCGGACCTTCCTCGGCGGAAGCGCCCTGGCCGCCTACTACCTGTTGACCGAGATGAGACCCCGGGTCGATCCCTTGGGGCCCGATAACGTCCTGGTCTTCGCGACCTCGGTCGTGGTCGGGGCGCCCGTGCCGGGGGCCAGCCGGTTCACCGTCGCCGCCAAGTCGCCCCTGACTGGGGCGATGGGGCAGGCCGAGGCCGGCGGCTACTTCGGCCCCGAACTGAAGAAGGCTGGCTTCGAGGCGATCGTCGTCAAGGGCCGGGCTGACCGGCCGACCTGGCTCTGGATCCACGACGGCGGGGTCGAGTTCAGGGACGCCGCCGGCCTGTGGGGCCACGACACCGGCTACGCCCAGGGGAGGATCCGCGGGGAACTCGGTGATGAGAAGGTCCGGGTGGCCTGCATCGGGCAGGCCGGGGAGAATCAGGTCCGCTACGCCTGCGTGGTCAACGAGTTGAAACACACCAATGGGCGGACGGGGATGGGCGCCGTCATGGGGGCCAAGAACCTCAAGGCGGTGGCCGTCCGGGGGTCGAAGATGCCGGCCTTTCACGACCGGGAGGCCCTGAATCGGATCAACCGCAGCTTCGTCGAGGTCTTCCGGAGCCACCCGATCCAGGGTCTCCTCTACGATGGGGGGACCATCGGTTGGGACATCGAGTCCCTCGACGCCGGCGGGATCCTGCCGACCAAGAACTTCCGGGGCGGCCACTTCGATGAATACGAGAAGATCACCCTGAACGCCATGAAGGACACCATCCTCCAGGGCCGGGGGGCCTGTTCGGGTTGCCCCAACCGCTGTAAACTCGTGTGCGGCGGGGGCAAGTTCGACATCGACCCGGAATACGGCGGCCCCGAGTACGAGACTGCCGGGGCCTTTGCCCCCAACCTCCTCGTCGGCGACCCCGAGGTCTACGCCAAGGCCCACGAACTCTGCAACCGCTACACTCTCGACACGATCAGCACCGGCGTGACCATCGCCTTCGCCATGGACTGCTACGAGGCCGGGCTGCTGACCAAGGAGCAGACCGGCGGTCTCGACCTCCGCTTCGGCAACGGCCGGGCGGTCCTCGAGCTGATCGAGGCCATCGCCTTCAAGCGTGGCCTGGGAGCCCTCCTGGCGGAAGGAAGCGTCCGGGCGGCCAAGGAGATCGGCCGCGGCGCCGAGCGCTTCGTCCGAGCGGTCAAGGGCCAGGAGATCGCGATGCACGAACCACGCGGCAAGGCCGGCATCGGCCTGGCCTTCGCCCTCTCACCCTGGGGCGCCGACCACGTCCAGGCCCCTCACGACCTGCTCTTCGAGGAGGGCAAGTTCGGCGTCGACGACCTCAAGGAGCTGGGCATCTACCGGGGCACGCCGGGCCGGGACATCGGCCCGGACAAGGTCCGCTTCTTCTACTACGGCCAGCAGACCTGGAACCTCTTCAACACCCTGTCGATGTGCTGCTTCGTCATCGGGCCCGGCAAGCTCCTGAAGATGGGCGACCTGGTGTCCATCGTCAACGCCGCCACCGGTTGGAACGGCAGCCTCTTCGAGTTGATGAAGGCCGGTGAGCGGACGGTCACCCTCGGGCGGCTCTTCGCCGTCCGCGAAGGCTTCACGGTGGCCGACGACGTCCTCCCGGAGGTCTTCTATCAGCCGTCGGAGAGCGGCCTTCTGACCGGCAGGAAGATCGATCGGGCGGCCTTCGTCCGGGCGGTTCAGCTCTACTACGAGATGATGGGCTGGGACGCCAAGACGGGTGAGCCAAAGGAATCCAAGCTCGTTGAGTTGGGGATCGCCGATCTGGGGGCGTTCTGAAGCGATGACCGCCGTCCGCCTGAAGATTCCATCCCTCCTCCACCTCGGTGATCGAGGGGTGATGGAAGTCCCCGGGGACTCGATCGCCGAAGTCCTGGGGTACCTGATCGAGCGCCTTCCGGGGTTTCAGGCGGCCGTCATCGACGGCCGAGGTGGCTTCAGCGGTCACCTGATGGTCGTCGCCCAGTACGCCGGTGAGCCCACCGCCGTATTGGTAGCGAGGCCCGGCGAGACCCGTCCGGGTCTTCTGGAGTTGTCCATCCTGCCCATCCCAGAGGGCGGATCGTCGGACATCCGCGACATGACGAGTGAAGAGGAGGAAGGGCCCGTGGGTTTCCTTCGCAGCTTCTTGTTCATGCCGGGTGACCGGGAGAAGGTCCTGGCCAAGACGGCCACCGTGGCGGCCGACGCGGTGATCTGGGACCTCGAGGATGCGGTTGCCCCGCCTAACAAGGACGCCGCCCGAGGGCTGATCGCCGCCTCCCTGAAGCCCGGGGGCTACCCGATGTCGATCTACGTCCGGGTCAATGCCGTGTCCAGCGGCCTTTGCGAGACTGACCTGGCGGCCACCGTCCGGCCGGGGCTGAAGGGCGTGGTCGTGGCCAAGGCCGAGCGGGCCGACGATCTCCGCCTGGTCGGCCGGACCCTCCGCCGACTGGAAGGGGAACGCGGCCTTCCCCTGGGGGGTTTGACCATCATTCCCCTCATCGAATCGGCCCTCGGGCTGGTCCGGGCCCATGACCTGGCGGCCGCGTCCGACCGGGTCGAGGCCATCTCCTTCGGCGGCGAGGACTTCACCCGCGACCTCGGGGCCACCCGCACCAAGGCCGGCCACGAGTTGGCCTATGCCCGGGGGGTCATGGTCGTGGCCGCGGCGGCGGCCGGCGTGCCGGCCATCGACACCGTCTACACCGACCTGGACGACGACGAGGGCCTGGCCGGGGAGTGCGCCCACGTCCGTCAACTGGGCTTTTCCGGCAAGCTGGCGATCCACCCCAAGCAGATAGAAACGATCCACCGAGCCTTCTCGCCGACCGGGGCCGAGCTCGATTTCGCCCGGCGGGTGGTGGAGGCGGCCGGGCATCCGGCGGCCGAGAACAAGGGGGTCATCGTGGTCGAGGGGAAGATGGTCGACCGGCCCGTGGTCGAACGGGCGATCAGGTTGTTGGCGCAGGCCCAAAGGAATTGAAAACGCCGGTCCTCAGCTCGCGTACAATCGCCCATAGGGTCTCAAGTACTTCGGGTAGAGCTTGACGAACTGATCCTTGAGGATCCGCTCGGGGTCGACCTGGAAGTGGGCGGCGTACGACCCGACCGCGTCGGCCAGGAAGACCAGGTCGCCGTCGTCGGGCTCGGTCACCCCGACCTCCCGGCCCAGTTGCTCGGGATCAACCCCGCCGCGTAGGTAGATGGCCCCGCCGTGCATCCCCGTACCGATGAAGTCGGCCCGCAGCCGCCCCCCGTGACGAAGCGTCAGGCCCAGCAGGACGACTCTCCGGTTTTCGGGCTCCTTGCCGCAGGTCTGGTCCTTGCCGGCGGCCGCGTGACCCGGAAGGGCCCGGCTGGCAGGGGCACCCCCGCCGAGGGTCCAACCCGGACGGGGAGACCGGGCCGTGAGCAAAGATAAATATCAACGCATATCACGAGGCGGGCCCGTAAAGGGTCAACCTTCCGCGAGCGTCCCGGCCGAGGTCGTCTGACGGGCATGGCGGCGGGGCCGCCGTCAAGCCCTGGCAGCGGCCACAAAAAGGTGAACAAGCTGGCACTTAAGGTGTTGACAGGGGGCACTTAACGGGCTATAATTAATTGTGAAGCCGGGCACTAAAGCAGCGGAAGTGACGCGCTTGGGTTTAGTTAAGTGCCTCTTATTCAAGCGGACGGCCTAGATGAAAGTGGTACTTATCCGTAGCCCAGGCCACCGCGGCAAGGGAAACAACTAAACTAAATAGAAGCGGCCGATCGACCGCTTCTACCACAAGGCTTCACCAGCCCGCTATTCAAAGCCTTATCCACACCAATCTACCCATCCTTCTATGCAGCACGCAACTGACGCCCCTCATCCGGAGCAGACTACCTCTTCATTCACTCTCAACATCGTAGCCAACGCCATTTTCTCAACGTTCACCACACCGTCGCATCCGATTCCTTCAGACTTTACCCACTCCGGGGCTCAGTGACTCCAACTCACCTACACTATCGCAGCAATGGTCATCCCATACGGCGGTAGCGGGCGCAACCCAGGCGGACCAGTCGCAGGTCCGCCTGGTTCTTTTTCGGCCTGAGACTATCGTCCGGGCCCGGGGGCCGCGGGCTAGCGTTCGGGCCGTGACTTCTCCTGGTTGGCCCGGCTCCGGGCCCGCAGGATAAGGGCCAGGGCGGCGACGGCCACGAGGGGTAAAGCCACCGCCAGGACATCGAAGGACCAGATCCTGGACTCGAAGACCTCCCAGCGGGCGCCCAGACCGTAGCCGATGGTCAGCAGGGCCAGACACCAGGGAAGGACGCCGAGGGTGGTGAAGGCGACGAAATAGGGGAGAGGCATCCTGGCGATGCCGGCAGGCATCGAAATCCAGGTTCGGATGATCGGGATGATCCTGGCCAGGCTGACCGCCCCGCGGCCGAAACGGTTGAACCAGGCCTCTGTCCGCTCCAAGGCCTTCGGAGTCAGGTGGACGAACCGGCCATAACGAAGAATGAGGGCGCGCCCTCCGGCGGCGCCGATCCAGTACATGACCAGGCCGCCCAAGAGGCTGCCGAGGATGGCCGACCCCAGGGCCCCGGCCAGGTTGAGCTTACCCAGGTGGACGAGGTAGCCCGCGAAGAGCAGCATGGGCTCACTGGGCACGGGCATCCCGGCGTTCTCGATGAACATCCCGAAGACGATGGCCAGGTAGCCATACTTGGCGATATCGTTGGTGATCGTGCCGATGAAGGCTTCGATGTGATCTCTCACCCCTGACCGCGCCTGGTGATGCGCGGTTGTTTAATTCTAACACCGTGGAGCAGGGAGCGGCAAGCCAAGAACGGTTAACCGCCGCTGTTCTCCGGGGGCGATGCTGGCAAGAATAGGCGAGGAGGAAAGCCAACCGAACTGTGGAACTAATTTGGTTGGAGCTTTCAAGGCCCGCTGTGGCAGGAATCTTGCAAGTTGGAAAGCCATACAACCATGCTCCGGAATAGGGGGTGAAGCAGATTTGGCAAGCCGTCGGCACATGAGCGAGCTCCACGGCAACTCAGACCTGTGGCCGCGCAACGTGAGGGCCGGGATGTACGCCTGGCTCTTCCACCGCATCACGGGTCTGGCTCTTGTGTTCTACATCCTCCTGCACATCTTCGTAATCGCTTCAGTCAACTTCGGCGGAGGTTCCTTCGACGCCGTGATGGGGCTTTTGACCACGAAGCCCTTCGTGCTCATCGATCTTGTCCTGGTGGCGGTCGTCCTGTATCACGGGCTCAACGGCATCCGGATCATCTTCTTCGACCTCGGCTACGGGATCAAGAACCAGCGCGGCATCTTCTGGACGATGATGGCCATCGGCACGGCGGTCTTCGCTTTCTTCGCCTACGCCAGCTCCAAACTACTCTTCCGGGCCTGACAAAAGGAGGCACGCGCGAGTGAGCGCCAACGATCGCGATCGACCGGCCTGGCTCGTCGGCCCAGGTGGGTCAACGGCCTGGCTGATCCAACGGCTGTCCGGTTTCCTGCTGGTGGTCCTCCTCGGGACCCACCTGCTCCTCTTGCACTACGGCGGTGAGGGGCAGCTGGTTTTCGCGGCGGTCACCGTCCGACTGAAGGCCTTCCTCTTCATCCTCATCGACTCCGGGCTCTTGGCCCTCGGCCTCTACCACGGGCTGAACGGCCTCCGCAACGTCGTCCTGGACTGGAACATCAGCCGCCGGGCCGCGTCCATCCTGACCGGTGTCCTCTGGACCGTCGGCATCATGATGACCATCTATGGCGCCACCGCCCTCGTCTCCTTCTGGAGCGGTCGGGGCGTCTTCGGGGGGTGAGCCTATGCCAAGCATGTACCATCAGGTTCTGATCGTCGGTGGCGGGCTCGCCGCTCTGCGCGCGGCGATCGAAGCCAAGGAGGCCGGCCTTGACGTGGCCGTCATGACCCGGGTCCACCCGGTGCGGTCGCACTCGGTGGCCGCCCAGGGCGGGGTCAACGCGGCCCTGGCCAACGCCGAGAAGGGCCGAGACGACACCATCGAGAAGCACGCCTTCGACACCGTCAAGGGGTCGGACTTCCTGGCCGACCAGCCGGCGGCCATCACCATGACCGCCGACGCCCCGCTCCGCATCTACGAGATGGAACACTGGGGCTGCCCGTTTTCGAGGACGGACGAGGGCAAGATCGCCCAGCGCCCATTCGGCGGCGCCGGCTATCCGCGGACCTGCTACGCCGCGGACAAGACCGGGCACGCCCTTCTCCACACCATGTACGAGCAGGCCGTCAAGCGGAACATCAAGATCTACGAAGAGTGGACGGTCCTCTCGCTGGTCATTGACGGCGGGGTGTGCCGCGGCGTAATCGCCCTGAACCTCCGGGACGGCGACCTCGTCCCGGTCGGCGCCGACGCGGTGATCTTCGGGACCGGCGGGACCGGCCGCGTCTATGGACGGTCGACCAACTCGATCATCGTCACCGGATCGGGCATGGCCGTGGCCTACTACGCCGGCGTTCCCTTGAAGGACATGGAGTTCATCCAGTTCCACCCGACCTCGCTCTTCGGCAACAACGTCCTGATCACCGAGGGTGCCCGCGGCGAAGGCGGGTACCTGAGGAACGCCAACGGCGAGCGGTTCATGGAGAAGTACGCCCCGAAGGCCATGGAACTCGGCCCGCGGGACATCGTCGCGCGATCGATCCAGACCGAGATCAATGAGGGCCGGGGCTTCCCCGGGGGCTACGTCCACCTCGACCTGACCCACCTGGGCGCGAAGAAGATCCTCGAGCGACTGCCGGCCATCCGCGACATCAGCATCAACTTCGTCGGTGTCGACCCCATCGAGAAGCCGATCCCGATCCAGCCCGGCCAGCACTACTCGATGGGGGGCATCGACACCGACGCCGACGGGGCGACGGTGATCAAGGGCTTCTATGCCGCGGGCGAGTGCGCTTGCGTCAGCGTCCATGGGGCCAACCGGCTCGGCGGCAACTCCCTGCTCGAGACGATCGTCTTCGGGCAGCGGTCCGGGGCCCACGCGGCCGGCTACGTCAGGGGCGGCGGGAAGGGCGGCCCAGACGAGCGGCTGCTCCGCGAGCATCTCCATCGCATGCGTGAGCGCTGGGAGGACCTCCGGGCGGCCGACGGTCCCGAGGATCCGGCGGCCATCCGCGACCTGATGAAGGAGACGATGATCGAAAAGGTCGGCATCTTCCGCGACGAGGCCCAGATGTCCGAAGCCGTCGAGGCCATCAAGAAACTGCAGGAGCGGTACAGGAGGATCCACGTCGGCTACCGCGGCCGCCGCTTCAACCTCGACCTGCTGCGCACCTACGAGCTCGGGATGAAGCTCGACCTGGCCGAGATCATCGCCAAGGGGGCCCTCAACCGCCAGGAGAGTCGCGGCTCCCACGCCCGCACCGACTACAAGGAACGCGACGATGCCAACTGGCTCAAGCACACCATGGCGCACCACACTCCGGATGGGCCCCGCTTTGACTTCAAGGCCGTCGAAGTCACCAAGTGGCAGCCTGAAGCCAGGAGGTATTAGCGATGAGCATCACCGACACCAAGCCGCGCCCCGAGGACCTCAGGTCGGTCATCGTCAACGTCTTCCGGTTCGACCCGGCGACCACCGACGAGCCGCACTACGACAGCTACAAGGTGCCGATGACCGGCAGCATGACCGTCCTCGACCTGCTCTTCTACCTTCTCGAGCACGAAGACGGCTCGCTGGCCTTCCGCTATGCCTGCCGCGAGGCCATCTGCGGCAGCTGCGCCCTCTACGTCAACGGGACCTACCGACTGGCCTGCAAGACCCAGCTCAAGGACCTCAAGGCCGAGGAGATAAGCATCAGCCCGCTACCCCACCTCAAGGTGATCAAGGACCTCGTCGTCGACATGGACCCCTTCTGGGAGAAGTACGAGCGGATCAGGCCCTACCTGATCAACGACGAGGCCCCGCCGGAGAAGGAGTTCATCCAGTCCGCGGCCGACCGGCTGAAGATGGACGACATGGTCGACTGCATCCTCTGCGGGGCCTGCCACTCGTCATGCCCGCAGGTCTGGACGGACGAGGAGTACCTCGGCCCGGCGGCCCTGTTGAAGCTGAACCGCTTCACCGTCGACACCCGGGACCGCGGCAACAAGGAGCGGACCAAGCTCTTCGACAACGAGCAAGGGGTCTGGCGCTGTCACACCATCTTCAACTGCGTCGAGGCCTGCCCGAAGTCCATCAATCAGACCTACTCGATCCAGCACCTCAAACGCCGGGCGGTGGCCCGGAGGCTGGGGATGAAATGACATCCTCCCACCCTTGAAGGGGTGGGATTCCTGAGATGATCCCAGGCTGGTCGGCAGCTACCTTTGCCCGATCCGTTTCCGTCCGGACTTCATGGGTGCCGCCATCAGGGCCAAGTCAGTGGCCCGCCCCGGCTACGTTCCATTGCGGTTACCGCACCGGGCGGCGGTTCTCACGGCTTACGCCGCTGCCAGACCGCTAATCGCTCGCGCGATGTTCAGCGCAGCGACGGCGTCCGCGTGGCCGGAGTGCCCGCAGGACCTGCACCGGAAGTGTATCCCCGAGCGGTTCTCCTTCGCCGTCGACCCGCAGGCGGGGCAGGCCCGACTGGTGTTGGTGGGCACGGCCCACTCCACCTTGAGGCCCGCAAGGTTAGCCTTGTAGGTGATGAAGCTCTGCAGGCGATGGAAGCTCCATGAGTGCAGGCTGCGGCCGCGGTCCCTGCGGTCGCGCTTGGGTCGCAGCCGATCCACGTTGCGCATCCACCACTGTTCCTTGTCCTTCATGCGCTTGATGGCCCGCAGAGCTTTTGCCCGCCCCATCCTGCGCCGGAGAGCGGATATGCGGCGCCGCACGTAGGCAGCCTGGCCCCCACTGAAGAACAGCGTTTCGCCTTCGCAGTTGACCACGGCCAGGTTGCGCAGGCCGAGGCCGATCCCCGCCACCTTCGCTCCGGCGCACGGCGCCGGCTTGACGGTGACAGACAGGGCCAGGTACCAACGCCCTCGCTGCTCATACAGTTTGGCGGCCCCTTGCTTGATGGTGGAGCCCAATTGGGAGAGGATGCAGGTCTGCCGCTCGGTGGTGGCCAGGGGTACGCGGACCCGGCCTGCATGGGTCGGAAAACTCGCCGTCCAGAAGTCCCCTGTCTTTACCAGGCTCAGGTTCTGGTTGTTGAAGGAAGGCGGCAGAACTCGGAATCGCCCAACCCTCCGGGCGGCGGCCACCTCCCGCAGAACCTGGCACACGATGACCGAAGGGATAGGGGCGGGCGCATATGGGGCCGCCGTCCTGCTGGTCAGCCCGCGAGGGCGCCCGGCTGCGACAAGGTTGTTGGCCAGGACCGTGGTCCGGGACGTCAGTTCCCTGTACAATCGCTGCTTGACCTGGGTTGGGCGGTGTAGCTTCAGTCTCAGGGTCAACCTCTGCACTCGGATATCACCTCCTCTTCGGGATTGGACGTACTGTTCGATGATCCCCGCAGGAGCACGCCCGGTGAAGCGTTCACAAACAGGTGTACATCGGGCATGACTTCCAGAGCCAAGACCACCAGGTCCAGTTCCCTGACAACTTCCTCCAATAGCTCCAGGAACGGCCTGTCCACTTCGCGAGTCAGAGCGCCGATACCGGGGGTACCACACGGAGTGGTAGTTGACCAACGAAACGGAGGCATGCTTGTTCCAGTCGGTGTCCACAGGCCCATCCTAACACGAACACGTGTTCGGGTAAAGGGGTGGGCGATTCACCCCACGACTGAAGCCGTGGGCTTTCTCGCCCGGTTTCTGTAAGCCGAAGACGGATCCCCTACCGCCCGAAGGCCGACGAGGCCGGCGCGCTGCGCGCCGGCCTCGTCCTTATGACTGCCCTGCGCTCCACCGAACCTCACGCCTTGTCAAACCGCTCCACGCCGAGGACGAAGATGGTCGCCCCACCGACCTGGACCTCGATCGGGTAGGTCGTGTAGGCGTCCATCGTTCCGCCCATCGGGGTGAGGGGCGTCACCAGTTGCCTGCGGGTCTTGCAGATCTGCTTGACGACGGCTTCGACCGCCTCGACCTGGCCGTCCTCGACGCCGATGAAGAGAGTCGTGTTCCCCTCCCTCAGGAAGCCGCCCGTGCTGGCCAGCTTGGTGGCCCGAAAACCCTTGGCCATCAAGGCCTCGAGCAGCCGGCCGGCGTCCTTGTCCTGGACGATCGCCACTACAAGTTTCAAGTGGACACCCCTCTCGTTGGTCTCTCTTGGTCTTCACCGGGAGCGACCATGCCCTGCCCACGCTTGCGAGGTTAGCTGACGGGTTCGGGCGGCGAGCCCTACGCAGTGACGCGATTCACCCCGATGGACCGGTTCCCCCGCTTCCTTGTGTCCCCAGTTTAGCTGGGATTGAGTCGCGGCGTCAAGGCGTGTTTCCGGGGTTCGGCGGGGGCTGCGGGCCGCTGTCGCCGGGGCCGATGGGTTGGGCGGTTCCGCCGGGTCCACCGGGTCCGCTGGCCCCGACCGGGCCGAGGGCCGGTGTCGGCCGCGCCCCCTGCAGGTAGCAGAGGCCCAGGGCGATGGCCGCCCAGGTGGTCACGAAGAGTCCGCCGACGGCGTTCAGGAGATCCCCCGCGGGACCTAGGTCGCGGAAGAGGAACCCGATGAAGGCCCCGGCGGCCGCCTGGATGAGGACGACGACAAGGACCGAGACGACCGCCTTGGCCGCCGCCTGCAGGCTTGTGCCGAGGGCCTTGGTGATGGGGAGACGGTCGATGACCACGGCCTGAACGGTTAGCGACAGGAGGAAGGCCACGATGATGCCAGGGATGATCAGTAGGATGAAGCCGACCAGGACCAGCAGGGCGACGAGGATCGAGGCGCCGACGACGTTCCAGACCAAGGGCCAAGCCCGACGGATGGCCTCCTGCCAGCTCAGGGGTTCCCCGTCCCACTGCATCTTGAAGAGGCTGACCACCGCGCCCGACTCCAGGCCGCTCAGGATCATCCCGACCAGGGCGACCAGACCGGCCACTCCCACCACTCCGCCGGTCGGGAGGCTCATGAAACCGAGGCCCGGTCCCTGCCAGTACCTCAGGCCCAAGCCCAGGGCCAGAAGAGCCGTGACCACGTAGGCTGGGATGAAAATGACCAGCATGGTCGCAATATACCGGGCCCACCCTTTCCGGAACATCTCCCACGATTGCTTCAAGACTGCCCCGACATCGGCCGGGATATCACGTTCAGTCATTCCGAGTCCTCCTTCTTCGTGCCGGGCAGAGGAGCGCCGCTCTAGTATCCATATGCTGCCCAGCGGTCCCCGTTGCGGTCGACCGGCCTAGACCGCCCACGTTCCTCGTCCCGCCTGGAGGCTTCACCCTCAGAACCGGGAATTCCTTCCGTTCAGCGCCCGCCCTGGCTGGGCGTTTCGGAGTTGCCGGGCTGCCTGCGTGGGAGCTCACAGAAAAACGCCCCGACCTTCTTGGCCGGGGCGCTTTCTGGGGATGGGGGACGGGAGTTGACAGTGGGAACATTATGTCAAGACGATGACCGGGCTGGGTCGCCATCGGTCCGGGCCGAACTTACTGGGTCTGGCCGGGGGTGGTCCCAGAGAGCCGGGCCTCAAGGGCGTCGATGATCCGGGTGAACATCCGCCCGGAGATGGACATGCCGGCCCGGGTCCCGCCGGGCAGGATGAAGCGAAGGACGCCGTTCAGGCCACCCTGGCGGCCGTAGCTGCCCATGCCGCCAAAGCCGCCCGCGAAGTTGCCGGACCGCTGCCGGTTGGTCCCTCCGGACGGCTGGCCGCTCGACCCTCCGGGTTGCTGGCCGTTGCCATTGCCCATCCCGGGTTGCCCCGGGCCGCCCGCACCGAAGAGGTCGCGGGCGTTCCCGCTGTTCAGAGCAGCCTGTTGGTCGGGAGTCAGGACGCCTTTCACGTCGGCCATGACTTGCTTGGCTTCCTTGGTCGGGATGCTGTCCTCCAGCTCGAGTGGCCGGAGGACGCTGAGCAGGCCGTTGATCTGGTCGGTGGTCAGGGCCTTGGCATCGGTGGCTCTGGCCAGAGCCCCCAGTCCGGACATGGTCATGGTGAAGCCCCGCATGAAGGCGGCCTGCTTCCGCCGGACCAAGACGAGCCCGGTGAAGGCCCCGCCGATGATGACGACGGCCGCCACCACGGAGACGATGATCACGTTCCGCCGATTCCGAAAGAACGACATCGCTGAAACCTCCCAATAAGGCCTGGCCTCGCCTGTCCTGCCTTGGTGGGGGCCCTACTCGTAGCGCAGGGCCTCGATGGGGTCGAGGGCGGCCGCCTGCATCGCCGGGTAGATCCCGAAGAAGAGGCCGACCGCGGCCGAGAAGACGAAGGCGACGATGATCGAAGCCATCGACACCGCGGAAGGGATGCCGGCCAAGGTACCCAGGCGGCCGACCCCGACTCCCAGGGCGACCCCGACCATTCCCCCGGTCAGGCTGAGGATCATCGACTCCACCAGGAACTGGGTCAGAATATCGCGACGTTTGGCTCCGATGGCCTTGCGGATACCGATCTCGCGGGTCCGCTCGGTCACCGAGACGAGCATGATGTTCATGATCCCGATGCCGCCGACGACGAGGGACACCCCGGCGATGCCGCCGAGCATGAGGGTCATCGTTTGGGTGGCCGTGTTGACCGTGGTGAGGAGCTGGTCCTGGCTCTGCACATTGATGGCGTCATCGGTGCCGGGGTTGCGGGTCGGAAACTTCTTCTGGTAGATGGCGGTGATCCGGGCCACCGCTTGGGTGGCGTCACCGGACTGCTTGGTCTGGGCCAAGATCATCTGGACCCGGTTCGTGCCCATCAGGCGTTGGGCGGTGGAGATGGGGATGATCACCCGGTCGTCGTAGCTCTGCCCGAGCCCCTGCCCCTTCTCCTCGAGCAGCCCGACGACGGTGAAGCTCGAGCCGTTGATGAGGATCTGCTCGCCGACGGGGTTACGTTCGCCGAACAGGTCGGTGTAAACCGTCTGGCCGATGACGGCGACGTGCCGGCGTTGGTCGATGTCGGCCTGGATGAGGAAACGCCCGGCGACGACGCGGTGGTTGCGGATCTCCTCATAACCGGGGGCCGTCCCCTCGATCGTCGTCGTGTAGTTGTTGGAACCCCACTTGACGGCATACTGCCGGCTGACGTCGGGGATGGCCGTGCTCAACTCCGGGACCCGTTTCAGCAGGTCGGCCGTGTCCTCGACATAGAGGCGGCCCGTCGCGCCACGGGCGGTGATCATGATCATGTTCGAGCCGAGCCCCTGGATCTGGGCGGTCACCTGCTGCCTGGCCCCTTGCCCGATGGAGACGAGGGCGATGACGGCGGTCACCCCGATGATCACCCCGAGCATCGTCAACCCGGATCGTAGCTTGTTTCCTACCAGACCGTTCCAGGCCACCCGGATGCTTTCGAAGACATTCATGAAAGGGCACCTCCCAGGCCGGCCGCGCCGGCCACCGAGGGCTCGGTCACCCGTTCATCGCGGACGAGCTTTCCGTCGCGCAACCGGATGATCCTTCGGCAGTGGTGGGCGATGGCTTCGTCGTGGGTGACCACGATCACCGTCCGGCCGCGCCGATTGAGGCCCTGGAAGATGGCCATGACTTCAGCTCCCGAACGGCTGTCGAGGTTGCCGGTGGGCTCGTCGCCGAGGACGATGGCCGGGTCCGTGGCGATGGTCCGGGCGATCGCCGCCCGTTGGCACTCACCGCCGGAGAGCTGCGCCGGTCGGTGGTGCAGGCGGTGGCCCAGGCCGACCGCCTCGAGGGCCTTGATGGAGGCCTCCCGGCGGGCGGCTACCGACACCCCTCGGTAGAGGAGCGGCAGCTCCGCGTTTTGCTGGGCGGTCAGCCGGGTCAACAGGTTGAAGGTCTGGAAGATGAACCCGATCCGCCGGTTGCGGACCTCGGCCAGCTGATTGTCGTTCTTTCGGCTGACCTCTTCGTCCAAGAGCCGGTATTCGCCGGAGGTCGGCCGGTCGAGGCAACCGATGATGTTCATCAACGTTGACTTGCCCGAGCCGGACGGCCCCATGATGGCGACCATCTCGCCCTCTTCGATGGTCAGGTCGACGTGGTCGAGGGCGTGAACGGCCGCCTCGCCGGGGTTGTAGACCTTCGAGATGTCGCGCAGATCAATGACGGCCCTGGCCACGGCCTTCACCTGCCGCCGGTGGTCGACTGAGTGCCTTGCTGACGGGCCGGTTCCGAACGGGTGCCGCCGAAGCCGCCCATCCCGCCGAACAGGCCGCCGGATCCTGAACTGCTGGTGCCGGTGACGACCGTCTGCCCCTCCTGCAAGCCGCCCGTGATCTCGATGTTCTGGTCGTCGGCCAGGCCGATCTGGACCTCAACGCTCTTCAGCTCGGTCCCTTCGACGACCCTGACGAAGCTGTGGCCCCTGGAGGTGGTGACCGCCTCGACCGGCACGGTCAGGACGTTCTGCCGCTGGGCGATCATGATCGTCACGTCGCCGGTCATCCCGGCCAGGATGCCGTCGTTCTTGCCGAGGGTCAACTCCACCGGGTAGGTGGTCACGCCCTGCGCCACCGTGCCGGTCAGGGAGACGTTGGTGACCTTGGCCGGGAAGCTCTTTCCCCCGATGGCCTGGACGGCGACAGTCCCCGTCTGCCCGAGCTTGACCTGGTTGATGTCGAGCTCGTCGACGTTGATGGTGACGACCATCTTGGATAGGTCGACGATGGTGAAGGCCGGCGTGGCGCCGCCGGCGCCGGCGGAATCGCCGACCTTGAGGTTTGACGCGGTCACCACGCCGCCGAGCGGGGCGGTGACGACCAGGTCGGCCTGCTGCTTCAGGAGGCTATCCAGGCTGGCCTGCATCTGGCTGAGCTTGGCTTCTTCCGCCTGGAGGTCGGTCGTGGTCACGGTGGACTCTGGGTTTTTCATGGTGTCCAGACTGTTTTCCGCCGAGGCCAGGTCGATCTCGGCCTGCTTCTCCGAGGCGACCAGAGAATCGTTGGTCATCGTCAACAGGATTTGGCCCGCCGTGACGGTGTCGCCGGCCTGGATGTTGACGGCCGCGGCCGTGCCGGAGGTCTTGGCGGTGACGTTGGCCGTCTTGGCCACGGCTGAAGTGTACATGGCGATTTGACCTTTGGGGTGGGGTAGGGTGACGCCTCCGGACATCCCCGGCCGGAGTCCGTCATCCGTACCCGGATTGTCGAGGGTGAACGTCACCGAGTAGGTCGCGTCATAGAGCCCCCTGGGCACACCTTGGGGGTTGATGTAGGTGACCGTGCCGGTCCTGGTCGGTCCATTGCCAAACACGGCCGTACCGGTCTGACCGACGTAGACCCGGTTGAGCGCCAGCTGGCTGACGGACAGGGTCATCGTCATGTTGTTCAGGTCGATGATGGTGAAGGCCGCGCTCCCGGCAGACACCGAATCGCCCGTCGAGACACTGACCGCGGTGGCCAAACCGCTGATCGGGGCGGCGACCGTCAGGTTGGCCAGGTCCTGCTGCCTGAGGGCCAGCGTCCGCTTGGCCTGATCGACCTTCTGCGTGGCCAGGTCAATGGAATTCTGGCTGGCCTTGGAAGGCGGCGCCTTCATGTCGGCGTAGCGCAACTGCTCGATGGCCAGATTGGAGCGGGCCGTGGCGATCTGGTCACCCAAGCTGTCGTTGCTGAGGGCGGCCAGGACCTGCCCTTCGGTGACCTTGCTGCCGACCTGGACGTTGACCGACGCGACCGTTCCCGAGGCCGCGGGTTTGACGCTCTGCTCCTTCTGGCCGAGGATCGTGCCGTTGTCAGAGATGGTGACGGTGACGTCACCCCGCTGGACTGACGCCGTGGCGTACTTGGACAGGGCCGTCGTGTTCTGGCTTGCGCGCGACCGGGCAAAGACGTAACCGCCCGCGCCGACGAGCACGACCAGGACCAAAATGATGACCAGGGTCCGACGCTTCAAGGGACTCCCTCCATTTGCCGCCGCTTTGCGGACACCAGCGGTGCCGGGGCGAAACGAACTGGCCCTAGGCAACAATTCAGGATACACCGTTTGGCCCCTTGCACTCAGGTTCAGGTTAACCCAAAAGTATTAACGATTGGTTAACCTCGCGGATAAATTTCCCTTTACCGCGGCGGGGCCTCTTCCGCCGCCACCGACCTCGCCGGTCTGGGAGCTGGCTCATTCGACGCTGTCCTGCTGATGGGACCCCTCTACCACCTTCTGAAGGAGGAGGACCGGCGGCGGGCGGCCGCCGAGGCCAGGCGCGTGCTGAGGCCCGGGGGTCTCCTTCTTGCCTCTTTCATCAGCCGCTACGCCCCCCTCAGGGACGTGGCCAAGTTCGAGCCCGACTGGATCGTCGAGCACCAGGCCGATGCCGAGGCCGTGTTGGCCAGAGGGGTGCTGGTCGCCCCGACCGGCTTCACCGACGCCTACTTCGCCCATCCGACCGAGGTCTTGCCGTTCATGAAGGAGTGCGGGTACGAGGCCCTTGACCTGGTCGCCTGCGAGGGCGTGATCAGCATGATCGAGGAGAAGGTCAACGGGTTGACCGGCGCGGCCTGGGAGGCCTGGGTCGACCTCAACCACCGCCTGGGCAAGGACCCATCGGTCCATGGCGGGGCGGAGCATCTGCTCTACGTCGGACGCAGGACATGACGGTCGCCGGCCCCGCCTGACCGTCCTTGCCGGAATCGTCTCCGGATGAAGAAAGGCCGACCTCGCGGTCGGCCTTTCTCCGTCGGGTTCGGGCCCGGGAACCGGAACCGGGACGTGAGCGGGGAAAACCGGGGCGGGGGGGAGATGGGAGGTGTGGTTCAGGCGTGGAGCTTCTTCATCACGTGGGCCATGTTCTCGCAGAAGTGCTTGATCGTGTCCAGCCCTTCCTGGTCCTTGTCGGCGTCCCGGGCCCCGCGGGTACCGGCCACCGACATGCTCCAGTAGCTTGAGCCGGGGACGATCATGTCGTTGATGTAAAACCACATGAGGAGTTGGGCGAAGGCCAGGTTATGACCGGTCCGGCGGGCGACCGTGATCGGGCCGCCGACCTTCCCGGACATGAACTTGCCCGACCAGCGCGAGGAGAAACCGACCCGGTCCAAAAGGGCCATCAACTGCGGGACGACCGAGCTGTAGTAGACCGGCGAGCCCAGGATGATCCCGTCGGCCTCATACATCTTGTCGGCGATGGGCTCGAAGTCGTCGCCCTCGATGACGCACCGGTTGGCCTTGACGCAGCCGTAGCAGCCGTCACAGGGCTGGACGGTCTTGCCCCGTAGACTGATCAACTCGGTCTCGAAGCCCTGCTCCTTCAACTGGTCAAGAGCGAAACGGACCAGGTACTCAGTGTTGCCTTCCTTCCGCAAGCTGCCGCTGATGCCGACGACTTTCATCTAGGACTCCCCCTTTCCCTCGTTGGGTCCGCTTCCCTCGTTGGGTCCGCGCCGGCTGTCCAGGCCATGGAGGATGAATTCCAGGATGGTCTCCATGGCTTTCTTGGGCGGTTCACGCCCTTCCCAGACCGGCCAGCGCTCGCCGGTAAAGACGGAGATGCCCATCAGACAGTAGGCCAGAGCTTCCGGGTCCAGATCCCGAACCGAGCCCTCGGCCATGGCCGGCTTCAACCGGTCGGCGTAGGCCCGGGCGAAGGAACTGTAGTACCAGCGGTAGAGGTCGTGGTCGACGTATTCAGCGTCGCGGATCAACCGGTAGAGCTTGTCGTGCCGGAGGATGAAGCGATGGAAGGCCCGGACGCCCGCCCTTTCTGCCTCACGCCGGTCCTGATGACGCCCGGCCACCATCTGCAGATCCCGCCTGACCGTCTGATGGAGGTGGATGATGAGCTGCCGGAAGACCGCCTTCTTGGACTTGAAGTAGAGGTAGAACGTGCCCTGGCCGATGCCGGCCCGGCTGGTTATCTCGAAGACTGAGGCGTCGTAGTAGCCCTTCTCGCCGAAGACCTCCTCGGCGGCATGCAGGATGCGGTCGTAGGTGATGGCCCCGCGCTTGGTCTTGGGCGGGGTGACCAGATGGGCCCCGGTCGGCCCCGGATCGACCTCGGTCTCCTCCGGGCAGGTGTCGGTCTCGGGAACCGTCTCGGGGACCTGGTCGTCGGCGGGCGAGCGTCGGTGGGGCATCGTCAACTCTCCTCTGTGAGCTCGGGCTGGCGCGTCGGGTCGGGTCGCCCGCGTCGGGTCGGGCCGCTTCGACCCGCTATTTCCGGTCCTTCCAGTTGGGCACGGGATAGGTCAGCTGGGTCGTGGCCAGCTTGTCGGGGAAGACGATCTCCTGCTTGCCGCCGCGCCACTGGACGATGATCAGGTTCGTGAAGCCCTGATACTTGGCGACCCGGCTGGGCTTGAAGCTCAGTTCCATCCCCAGGGGCGAGGCGTATTTGGTGGCCGCCAGGGCTTTCTTGATCTGCGCCTGGTCGAGCTTGCCGGCGGTCTTGATGGCGTCCATCACGGTCATCGCGTTGGTGTAGGCCAATGGAGCCCAGTAGCTATTGGGGGCTGAGCCGAACTTGGCCTTGTAGGCGTCGTTGAACTTCTTGGCCTCCGGCGTCGGTGCGGCGTCCGGACTCCAGACCACCAGGCCGGCCATGTACTCGGCTTCCTTGACCTTGCCGAAGTCCTTCGGCCAGCCCGGGGTGTAGGCGACGATCAAGTTCGGGTTGAAGCCGGCTTCCTTGGACTGAGTGACCATCGGGATGGCGTCGGCCGGGTAGCCGATCCAGACCAAGGTGTCAGGCTTGTAGCCCTTGATCTTGGTGAGGAGGGCCGAGAGGTCCGGGCTGCCCGACTTGAACGGCTCGAAGCCGAGGATCTTGATCCCGGTATCCTTGAGGGCCTCCTTGAGCATATCGACGTTGCTGGTCCCGAAGAGGCCGTCCTCATGGGCCACGACGATGTTCGGGACCTTGGCCGCGACGAGGAAGTTCTTCAGCGTGTCGACGTTCATGTATTCCCACGGGTGGTAGTGGAAGAACCAATCGGCGTCGCCGAAGGCCTGCTCGACCGCACGGGCGGCGGCCCCCGTCAGGGCCATGATCGGGGCGTATTGCTGCTGATACTTCTTGGCCGGCTCGGCCAGGGCCTTGACGACGGTGCTGGAGACCTCACCCATGACCACCGGCACGTTGTCCTTGGTGATCAGCTTCTCGAAGCTGGCCACCGCGGCGGTCGCGTCCTTGGAGTCCTCGACGAGGATTTCGACCTTTCGTCCAAGGATGCCTCCAGCCGCGTTGACCTCTTCTTGAGCCATGAGGAAGGCATTCTTCATCTCTTGCCCGGTGGCCGCCGAAGGACCGGACAGGGGAGCCAGGGCCCCGAGCTTGATGGCCCCCTTCGGAGCGCAACCGGCCAAGGTCAGCGCGCTGGTGACCGCCAGGACCAGGCACAGTAAGAGCATCCCGAGCTTCTTGGACACTTCCAGACCCTCCATATTAGAGCCGTCTTGGATTCCTGGGTCAGGCCGACTTGGATTCCCGCAGGACCCGTTTGAGGATCTTACCGACCCCGCTCTTTGGCAGACTGTCAGTGAGTGTGTAGTGCTTGGGTATTTTGTAGCGGGCGATCTTGCCTTGGAGGAATTGAGCCAGTTCTTCGGGCGTCGGGTTGTGGCCCGGCCGGGGCACGATGAAAGCCTTGCCTACCTCCCCCCATTTATCATCAGGGACGCCGATGACCGCGACTTCGGAAACCTTCGGATGAGTAGATAACACCGCCTCGACTTCGACCGGGAAGACGTTCTCACCGCCCGAGATGAACATGTCTTTCTTGCGGTCCATGATGTAGAAGAAACCGTCCGCGTCGACCGCGGCGATGTCGCCGGTGTGGACCCACCCGTCGATGAGCGTGTCGGCGGTGGCTTTCTCGTTCTGCCAGTAGCCGGAGAAGACTACCGGCCCGGACAGGAGGAGCTCGCCGAGCTCGTCGGGCTTGGTTTGGTGGCCCTCTTCGTCGACCACCTTGGCCTGGCAATACATGAAGGGGATGCCGACCGACCGCCACTTGGCCTTCATCGTCTCCCAGGAGAGCCGCTTCCACGGCATGAAGAGGTTGTTCGGGCCGCCCTCGGTGATCCCCATGCCCTGGACGAAGACCGTCCCCCGGTCCCAGAAGGGCTCCATCACCGGCCGGGGACAGGCGGCCGCCCCGGACATCACGCACTCGAGCGAGGAGAGGTCCGTCTTGGCGAAGCTGGGGAGCTGCTCCATCATGTGGTACATGGTGGCCGCCCCGAAGAGCATCGTGATCCTGTGCTTGGGGATCCAATCGAGGATCTCTTGCGGGTCGAAGCCGCGGTCGAGGAGCAACCGTCCGCCGGCGAAGATGAGCGGTAGGGTCAGGAGGTTCCAGCCGCCGGTGTGGAAGAACGGCAGCATGTTGGGGGCGGTCGAGTTCGGTCCGAGGCCCCAGCAGACGGCCTCGCTGACCATGTTGAAGTAGAAGGCCCGGTGGGATAGGATGGCCGCCTTGGGGAGTCCGGTCGTCCCTCCGGTGAACAGGAGCAGGTGCGGGTCGGCGAGGTCGATGGGGGAGGCGTCCGGCACCGCGTCGCGGGCCTTGGCCAGCAGCTCCTGGTAGTCGATGGCCCCGGCCGCGTCGACCGTGTCGGTCCCCCGGCCGATGCGGATGGCCGCTTCGACCCCCGGTGACATGGCCAACTGGGCGGCCAGGGCGGCGAAGTCCGCCTCGTAGGCCAAGACCTTCGGCCCGGTGAGCTTGATCATGAAGGTCAACTCGTCCGGGGACAGGCGCAGGTTGAGGGGCACGAGGACGAGCCCGGTCTTCTGGGTGGCGAAGAAGAAATCGAAGTACTCGATGATGTTCCGGGCCAGGACGGCCACCCGGTCGCCCTTCTTCAGGCCCAACCCGGCGGTGAGCGCGTTGGCCAGCCTCCGTGCTCTCGAGTTCAGTTCGCCATAGGTGTACCAGCGCCCAGCGGGTTCGTACCAGACCACCTCCCGGTCGGGGTAGACCCCGGCCTTTCGCTCCAGGAGGTCAAGGGTCCATCTCCAGTCGCTCACCGGATCCTCCTCCTCTCGTGATCGGGCCTCGGCGGTTTGGGGCTGAGCGCGGCCAAGGCCGCGCCTTTACAATCCAAGGTAGGCCTGGCGGACCCGGTCGTCAGCCAGGAGTTCTTGACTGGTTCCCTGATGGACGACCCGGCCGTTCTCCAGGACGTAACCGCGATCGGCGAAACGCAGGCTACGCCAGACGTTCTGCTCGACCAGCAGGACGGTGACGCCCTGCCGGTTGATTTCCGCCAGGGCCTGGAAGACCGCGTCGACGAGGACCGGGGCCAGCCCGAGGGAGGGCTCGTCGACGAGGAGCATCTTCGGGTCGGCCATCAACGCCCGGGCCAGGGCGAGCATCTGTTGCTCGCCGCCGCTCATCGTCCCGGCCGCCTGTCCCAGGCGTTCCGCCAACCGGGGGAAGACGCTCAGGACGCGATCCTCGACCTGGCGGTGATGACGGCGGGCCCTGGGCAGGTAGGCCGCCCCCAACTCGAGGTTCTCGCGGACGGTCATCCTGGGAAAGACATAGCGTCCCTGCGGCACCTGGGACAGCCCCAGGCGGACGATCCGGGCGGGGGAGAGGCCGGCCAGCGGCCGCCCGTCGAAGGAGACCCGCCCATGGGCCGCCCGGTGCAGCCCGGAGATGGCCCGCATGAGGGTGGTCTTGCCGGCCGAGTTGGCCCCCACCAGGGCCACCGCCTCGCCGGGGGAGACTCTCAGGTCGATCTCCCGGAGGACCTGGACGCTGCCGTGGCTGGCCGACAGGCCGGCGACTTCGAGAAGCGCCTCAGTCATGGCCCTCATCCTTCTCTCCGAGATAGGCCTCGATCACCGCCGGGTCGCGGGCCACCTCGGTGTAGGTCCCGGCGGCCAGCTGGCGGCCGTAGTGCATGACGATGACCCGGTCGCAGACGTCGCGGACAGTGCTCATCACATGCTCGATGACCAAGACGGTGACCCCGAGGTCGCGGATTTTCCTCACCAGGGTGATGGCCTCGGCCGCCTCGGCCTGGGTCAACCCCTCCATCACTTCATCGAGGAGGAGGAGGCGGGGGGAGGGGGCCAGCGCCCGGGCCATCTCCAGGCGCTTCAGCTCGACCGCGTTCAATTGCCTGGTCACCTGCCCCGCCTTGGAGGCCAGCCCGACCAGGTCGAGGAGACGGCGGGCCTCTTCGCGGGCCCGCCCCTGGGGCAGGGGACGGGGACGCCCAAAGATGGCTCCGATCATCACGTTCTCCTCGACCGTCATCTCCTCGAAGGGCTGAACCACCTGGAAGGTCCGGCCGATGCCGCAGTGACAGCGCTGGTGCGGTCCGAGGCGGGTGATGTCCCGGTCCCCCAGGAACAGGCGGCCGGAGTCAAGGGGGTAGACGCCGGAGATCAGGTTGAAGGTGGTCGTCTTGCCGGCCCCGTTGGGACCGATCAGCCCGAGGATCTCGCCCTCGTCCGCGGTGAAGGACAGCCCGTCGACGGCCGTCAGTCCGCCGAAGCGCTTGCCGAGCGCTTCCGCGGCCAGGAGGGTCGCCATGACCTCACCACCCCCAGGAGGCCCCGGGGCATGAAGAGCACCGCCGAGACCAGGATGAAGCCGTAGATGATGCTGTAGCCGTATGGGATGTTGACCCGGAGGAACTCTTCGGCCACCTTCAGGACGAAGGTCCCGAGGAGGGGGCCGACGGTCGTGTGGAGGCCGCCGAAGACCGACATGACCACCGAATGGACGGCGACGTTGATGGAAAAGGCTTCGTACGGGATGGTCACCGTGATGTAGTGCAGGTAGAAGGCCCCGGCCACGGCCGGGAAGACGGAGGTCGCCCCGAAGGCCAGGACCTTGTAGCGAACGGTGTCAACACCCATGACTTCGGCCAGGAGCGGCCGCTGGCGCGTGGCCTCGAAGGCGAGGCGGAGGCGGGACCGGGCGACCCACTCCGAGAAGAGCACGGCCGTGGCCAGGACGGCGAGGATGAGGAAGTAGGCCCTGACCCGGTCGCCACCGAAGAGCGGCGGCACCTGGACGCCCATGGCCCCGCCGGTGAGGCCCGGCGTCTGGAGGGCGATGGTCCGCAGGACCTCGCCGAAGGCCAGCGTGGCCACGGCCGTATAGATCCCGTGGAGGCGGAGGGTGAGGAGGCCCAAGCCCAAGGCGACCACCGCGGCGACCGCTCCGGCCAGGATGATCGAGGTCACGGCCGGCACGTGAAACCGGGTGAAGATGATCGCCGAGGCATAGGCGCCGAGTCCGAAGAAGCCCGAATGGGCCAGGGAGAGCTGGCCGGTCCGGGCCAGGACGTCCCAGGACAAAGCGAGGACGCCGTACATCACCGTGGCCAGGGCCAGGTGGAGGTAGTAGGGACCGGTGATGAACGGGAGGGCCACCAGGACGAGGGCCAGGGCGGCCCAGCCCCAATAGCGCTTGGTGATAGGTCTGAGGGAGGCCACCTAGCGTTCCACCCCCTTCGGCCGTAAGGTCAGGACGAGCAAGATCAGGACGAAGAAGACCCCTTCGGACCACCCCGACCCCTGCGGGACATAGGTCCCGACGAGGGATTCGGCCACTCCCAGGAGCAGGCTGGCCCAGATGACGCCGTTCATGTTGCCCAGGCCGGCGAGGACGACGATGCAGAAGGCCTTGAGGGTAAACTCCATTCCGATCAGGGGTTGGGCGTAGAGGATCATCGCCAGCATCACCCCGGCCATCCCGGCCAGCGCGGCGGAGATGCCGAAGGCGACCATGTAGACGTCCTCGACCTCGATGCCCACCAGCGAGGCACCGTCGCGGCTCTGGCTGACGGCCCGCATCGCCTTGCCCAGGCGGGTCCTGGCCAGCAGGAGGTAGAGCAAGAGGACGAGGCCGAAGCCGACGACGAAGGTGATCATCCGGCCCAGCCCGACGGAGACGCCGCCGTAGGCCAGGGCCACCGAACGGTAGGGGGACGCGGTCCCCCGCGGATCCCCGGTCCACAGGATCAGGGCCAGGTTCTGGAAGATCACCGAGAGGCCGAAGGTCAGGAGCAACTGGTTGATCTCGGGGGCCCCGAGGACCCGCCTGATCGTCCCCCGGTAGACCAGGGCGCCGAGGGCGAAGAGGAGGACGGCGGCAAGCGGGAGGGAGAGGAGGGGGTCGATCCCGAGGATGGTGAAGGCGAAGACGGCCAGGTAAGCCCCGAGCATCAGGAACTCGCCGTGGGCGAAGTTGAGGATGCCGAGGACCCCGACGGCCAGGGCCAACCCGATCGAGGTCAGGGCATAGAGGCCCGAACGGAGGATGCCGTTGAGCAGAGTCTGCAGGAAGACGGGCAAACCCTCGATGACCTTTCCCCCCTTAACCCCAGCGGATGCAGCTGGCTCCCCAGGTGTAACCGGTGCCGGCCCCGGTCACCACGGCCACCTGGCCCGGTTTCAGCAGACCCCGCTCGGAGGCTTCCTTGAGGACGATGATCTGATCGGCCGCCTGGACGTGTCCGTACTCTTCGAGATAGAAGGTCTGGTCCCAGGTCAGCCCGAGGGCCTTCAAGATGCCGTCGTGGAAGGACCGCTTCATGTGAGTGGCGCCGAAGAAGTCCACGTCGGGCACGGTGAGGCCGCTGCCGGCGATGGCCTGGCGGCAGACGGCGATGAAGTTCGGCAGGGAGACCGGGTCAAGCCGGCGCTTCATCTCCTCGACCCGGGGGATCTCGAAATGGTGCAGGCGCGGGTCAGTCTGGTCGTGCGTCTCCGGGCGGAAGCGGGAGCCCCCGACCGGCAGGTAGACGTCCTCGGCGAACTGGCCGTCGGTGATCACCGACGAGCCGAGGATCAGGTTCTTCTCCCAGCCGTGGCTGATGACCGCGGCCCCCGCTCCGTCGGCGAAGTTGAAAAGGAAGCGGCTGTCCTGGTTGCGGTAGTCGAGCAGATCCCCTTCCTTGCTGCCGGCGACGATCAGGATGTGGCCGAGCCCCGGGTCGGCCAGGAGCATCTCCTTGGACAGCTTGAAGGCGAGAATGCCGGTGGCGCAAAGGGCCATGATCTCGAAGGCGAAGGCCCGTTTGGCCCCCAGAGCGTGCTGGATCTTGGCCCCGATCGGCCAGACGTGATAATCCTTGTACTCACTCCCGAAGTAGATGACCGCCCCGAGGTCCATCGGGTCGAGCTCGCCGAGGGCTTGGCGGGCGGCCGCGATGCACATGTCCGAGACGTGGAGTTCCGGCGGCGCCTTGGGCTTCCTGACGAACCCGAACTTCTGTCTGATGACCTCCTCTGGGATCCCGGCTCGTTCGGCGACGTCGGCGGCGGTGAGGAAGCTATCGGGGATGAAGACGCCCAGCCGGCGGATGCCGACCGGGGGCTGATGACCGGAGACGGGTCCGGGGGGTGCGCGGCGGTAGTCGGTGGTAATCGCCCATTCACCTCCGAGGTCGGCTCATCGAGGGCCCACGAGGGGCGCCCCAACCTGACAGCTGATTCAGGTTGCATGTTCAGACTTTTCGACGGAGGGGTGGGGAATCCTTCTCCGATTGGGCTAATGTTGCCAACTTTCCGTTAAATTCCCAGCTAGACACGGACCCCGGCAGGGTTTCGGCCGGCCTCGGAGAAAGACGAAAGGGTCGGGAACGGCCGGGCCCCACAAATCAGCCGGGTCCCGAAGAAGGGAGGCCACCACTTGGGCGCGCCCCGACCACGGCCCTCACCCACGCCTGAGCCACCCGCCCCGCTAGCGGAGGGGCCGCGGACCCTGAGCCTCGAAGTGCCGGTTGACGCCGAGCGAGTCGCGGCCTGCCTTGGACCGGTCGACCGGGTCAAGGCCCGCCCGCCTTTGGTCGGTGCGGTGGACGAGGCCGTGGCCCTGGCCGCGAGGCTCGTTCGGGCCAGGGCGGTGTTGGCCGCGGTGCGGGCACCGACGGCCTGCCGGCCGACCGCGGGTCCCCGGGCCGGGGCCTGGTCAACGGTTCCGTGGGCGGTCTTCTTCGCCGCGACCATCGGGCCGGACTTGGAAGCGACGGCCTCGGCCGAGGCGGCGGCCGGGAGACTGCTCCGGGCAGTGGCTATAGATGCCGCCGGCTCGGCGGCATCCCTGGGACTGGCCGACGCCGTCGTCCACCGACTGGCCACCGGTCTGCTGGACGGGACCGGTCTGGGGCCGATCCTGCTGGCCTTCCCGGGCGATGACGGCTTCCCCATGGAGGCCCAACCGTTGATCATCCGGGCCCTCCCGGCCGAGCAGCTGGAGGCCATCGGCCTGCGACTGCTGACGTCCGGGGCCCTCAGCCCGCTGAAATCGATCGCCGGGGTGATCGGTCTCTCGGCCCAGCCGGGCGCCGTTCCTTCGGGCGACCGCTCCTGCGAAGGCTGTCCGTCCAGGGAACGATGCACCTTCAGAAGGTCCAGCGTCTGACCATCTTCCGCCGGCCCCGGTCACTTCACGGGGGATCGCCGTGGAGACCGGCCGGATCGTGGCCGATCAAACCAATGAGAAGCCCCTCCTGTCCGAAGGCAGGAGGGGCTTTTTCGGGTCGAGTCCGGTCAATGGTGCTCGTCCTCGGGCCGGTGCTCATGTTCGAACTCGTGCCGGCGCTTGGCCCGACTCAGTCCGACCGGTTCGACGCTCAGGGCGTCGCCGCGGAAGAGGACCCCGACCCCCTGGCTCAAGGCCGAATGGTCGGTCCCGCAGACGGGGCACTTCCCGTCCGGACCCTTGCGGTGGGCGGCCGCGTCGGCTTCGGCCACGCCGGCCGGCTCGTTGTAGACGGTCAGGGTCCCTTCGTAGTTGCGCAGAACATACTGCCCGGGAGCCTGGGAGATGAGGTACTGTGGACTGACCGGGATCTTCCCGGCTCCGCCGGGGCCGTCGATGGCGAAGGTCGGGACGGCCAGCCCCGAGGTGTGCCCGCGGAGCATCTCGATGATCTCGATGCCCCGGGCGACCGGCGCCCGGAAGTGCGACAGCCCTTGTGAGAGGTCGCACTGGTAGAGGTAGTACGGGCGGATGCGGGCCTTGAGGAGCCCATGGACCAGTTGACGCATGACCACCGGACAGTCGTTGATCCCGCGGAGGAGGACGGTCTGGTTGCCCAGGGGGATGCCCGCGTCGGCCAGCCGGGCGCAGGCCTCCAGGGACGCCGGGGTCAGCTCCTTTGGGTGGTTGAAGTGCGTGTTGACGAAGAAGGGGTGATACTTGGCGAGGATCCTGACCAGTTCAGGGGTGATCCGCTGGGGCATGACCACCGGCGTCCTGGTGCCGATCCTGATGATCTCGACGTGCGGGATGTCCCGCAGGCTCCTGATGACGTACTCGAGCCGGTCGTCGTCGAGGGTTAGCGGGTCGCCGCCCGAGAGGACGACGTCGCGGACGACCGGTGTCCGGCGGACGTAGTCGACGGCCGCGTCGATCTCTTCCTGGGTCCGTGGACGGTCGTTCTGGCCGGCCCACCGGCGGCGGGTGCAGTGGCGACAGTACATCGAACACTGGTCGGAGACGAGGAGCAGGACCCGGTCGGGGTAACGGTGGGTGAGGCCGGGGGCCGGCGAGTCGATGTCCTCGAAGAGCGGGTCCTCGAGGTCCTCCGGGGCGAACTTCAGTTCATTGATGGTCGGGATGGCCTGCCGGCGGATGGGGTCGTGCGGGTCATCCGGATCGATCAACGAGGCATAGTGCGGCGTGACGGCCATCCGCAGGGTCTCGAGACAACGTTTGACCCCGTGCTTCTCTTCGGGGGTCAGGTCGACCACGCCTTCGAGGTCCTCGACGGTCATCAGCCGGTTGCGGATCTGCCAATGCCAATCGTGCCAGTCCTTTTCGCTGACGTTGGTGAAGCGAGGGATCGAGTAGTAGTCCCTCATCCTGTCTTCCTCCTTGCTGAGCCGGAGAGGCCGAGGACCTGCAGCTTGTATTGGAGCGTCGTTCGCGGTACGCCCAGGCTGGTCGCCGCGCGCGAGACATTGCCGCCGGCCTCGTTGAGGGCGCCCTCGATCAGCTGGCGCTCGTAGGCCGCGATGGCCAGATCGAGCCCGCCAAAGCCGGCCGGCCGGCCGCTGGGCATCGGCGGCGGCCCGGCGATGACCGTCGGCCCGAGGGGTCCGCCGGCCTGCTCGAAAGGTTCGCCGCGGACAGTTGCCGGCAGGTGACAGAGGTCGATGATCGGCTCGCCGGCCAGAGCCATCGCTCCTTCGATGGCGTTGGCCAGTTCGCGGACGTTCCCGGGCCAACGGTGGTTGAGCAAGGCGTCCATCGCCTTCGGGGTGCAACCGCGGACGGCCAAGCCCAGCCGAGCATTGCCCCGCCGGAGCATGTGCTCGACGAGGAGGGGGATGTCGCTTCGACGTTCCCGAAGCGGCGGCAGGCCCAGGTTAACGGCGCTCAGACGGTAGTAGAGGTCCGCGCGGAGCTGGCCGTCGGCGATGGCTCGGTCGGGAGCCAGGCTGCTCGAGGAGATCAAGCGGATGTCGACCGCGCGCACCTTGAGGTCGCCCAGCCGCCGCACCTCGCCCGTTTCGACCACCCGGAGCAGCTTGCTCTGTAGGGGGAGGGGCATCGTGTTGAGCTCGTCGAGGTAGAGGGTCCCACCCGAGGCCATCTCGAAGAGGCCCGGGCGGTCGGTGGCCCCGGTGAAACCGCCGCGCGTCGTCCCGAAGAAGATCCCTTCGAGCAGCGTCTCCGGGAGGGCGCTGCAGTTCTGGGCGAGGAAGGGGCCGTTGTGCCGATGGCTGGCCGAGTGGATTGCTTCGACCAGCAGCTCTTTGCCCGTCCCGGTCTCGCCGTAGACGAAGACCGGCAGGGTGGTGGCGGCCGCCTTGGCGGCGGCCTCTTGGACCGAGGTGAGCTTGGGGTCGCGTCCGATGATGCTGTCGAAGGTGTAGCGGGCGCCGAGGCCCGCCTGCGCCCGCCCGGCCGGGCGCGGCGGGTAGAGTTCTTCCCGGAGGTTGCTGATGGTGTCCGACAGTTCCTTGACCGAGGTGATGTCGCGGGAAATCTCCAGGGCCCCGACGAGGTCCGGCCCGTCCCAGATGGGGACGGTGGTGTTGATGCAGTGAATGGCCGTGCCCTTTCGGGTGACATAGGTCTGCTGCTGATTGAGGATGGGCTTCCGGGTCCGCAGGACCAGGAGCAGCGTGCTGGTCTCCCGGCTGAGCGAGGGATAGACCTGCAGGAGATGCTTGCCGATGACTTCAAACTGGTCGAGGCCGTCCAGCCTGGCCGCGGCGGGGCTGTAATAAGTGGTGAACCCCTCGGTGTTGACGATGTGGATGGCCTCGTCCACCGTGGCCAGGATGGACTTCAAGACGACGCCGTCGATGCCCCTTTCGGGTGTGTCTCCCATAGACTCGCTCCTATTTTGAGCCCTTGGCCGCGTCTCCGCCGAGCCTTCCCTGCCGATGGGCGGTCAGGTAGGCGCGACAGAACCGGTCCTGCCCGAGCAGTGACCGGGTGGCGGTCAAGTAGGCCATCTGTTCAGCGTCGAGAGGGTTCAGGATGGCCCCATCGAGCCCGGCGGCCATGGCCAGGACGAGGAAGGCCGTGTTCAAGAGCTTGCGGTTAGGCAACCCGTAAGACACGTTGGACAACCCGCAGATCACGTGGACCCCGGGGAGTTGGTCCCGGATGGCCCGAATGGTGTCCAGGACGACCAGACCGTTGTCGGTGCCCGTACTGATCGGCTGGACCAGCGGATCGAGGAAGATGTCGTCCCTGGCCACCCCGGTCGAAGTCAGCTCTTCCACCAGTTGATTGGCGACTTCGAAGCGATACCCGGCGTCGACGGGGATGCCCTTGTCATCCATGCACAGACCGATGATCCTCGCCCCATACTTCGCCGGGAGGAGGCTCATCGCGGCGAACCGGTTCTTCTCCATGGTCACCGAGTTGATGATGGCCTTGCCCCGATGGACTTCGAGGGAGGCGGCGACCGCCCCGGCGTCGGCGCTATCGATGCAACATGGCTTGTCGACCGCCGATTGGACCGTCCGGACCAGCCAGGACAGGGCTTCCTTCTCCTCGCCGACGAGGGTCCCGGCGTTGACGTCGATGTAGTCGGCCCCAGCCGCCGCCTGCCGGCGGGCCAGGTCCTGGATAGCCGCCGCGTCGCGGCTCTTGACGGCCTCCCCGACGGCCTTGCGGCTGGTGTTGATGAGTTCCCCGACGATGACCACTTGGATCAGCTCCTCACAGATCAGCTGCCGAGCAACTTCTTGGCCACGTTGACGGCGGCTACGGCGTCCTCGGCGTAGGCGTCGGCGCCGATCTTCTTGGCCCAATCGCCGGTCACCGGGGCCCCGCCGACGATCACCTTCAGCCCGCCGCGGGCGCCGGCCGCGGCCAGGGCCTCGATGGTCTGCTGTTGCTTGGGCATGGTCGTGGTGAGGAGGGCCGACATGCCGACGAAGTCCGGCTTGAGCTCCTTGCTCTTGGCGACGAAAGCGTCCACCGGGACATTGGCCCCCAGGTCGGTGACGGTGAAGCCGGCCGCCTGCAAGAGAGCGCCGACGATGTTCTTGCCGATGGTGTGGATGTCGCCCTCGACCGTTCCGAGGAGGACATGACCCAGGGTCTTTCGGGCCTCGTGCTTTGCCCTCAACAGCGGGTCGATGACGGCCATCGCCGTCTGCATGGCCTCAGCCGAGGCGACCAGCTCCGGCAGGAAGTAGTCACCGCGGGCGAAGCGGCTCCCCGCCTCCTCGATTCCCGGGACGAGTCCCTTCTCCACGATCTCCAGGGGCTCGGCCCCTTCCTTCAGGGCTTCCTTGACGGCGGCATCGGCGTCCTCGATCAGGCCCTCGATGACGATGGCGGTGATCCGGTCGAGGCAAGCTGGCTTGTCGGTCATTGGGCAGGCGCCTCCTTCTATCTATCGGTGTGATCGCGCGTCATGTCGCGCGCTCGGGGCGGGTAAGCCCTGGGGGCCTAGTCGCTCAGGCCGGCGTCGGCCTTGCGGATGATTTCCTCCAGTTCCCGCTGGGCCTCGGGGGCGAGCGGCTGGGTCTCGTATTCACGGATCGTCTTCTGGGCGATCTCGGTGGCCTTCTCAAAGGCCCCGGCCCGACCGGAAGTCTCCCACACTTGGAGCGGGCTACGGTCGACGATGGTCGGCCGCCAGATCTCCCGCATGTGGGCCCGGGTGTGCTTGTGGGAGAGGTAGTTGCCGCCGATGCCGACTTCCTTGATGACGTCGACGGCGAGGGTCTCGCGGTCGACCGGGATGCCTTGGGAGAAACGCCGGGCGATCTCGTAGATCTCGGCGTCCATGATGATCTCTTGGAAGGACATGATCTTCGAGCCATTGAGCATGCCCGCGCCGGTCATCATGGCCACGGTGGTGAAGACCGAGGCGACGGTGGAGAAGACGTTGTCGACGGCGGCCTGCCAATCGGGCATCTTGGCTCCGGTGGCCATGGTCCCCATCGACAGCGGGATGCCGTAGTGGGCGCAGATCTCCTGGAAGCCGGCGGCCAGGAGGTAGTCCTCCGGCCCGCCGCCGGTGTAGCTCCCAAGGCGGAGGTCGATGGCGGTGGGCGCGGCGGCGAAGAAGAAGGGCGAGCCGGGATGGGCCGTCTGCATCAAGACCAGCGGGGCCAAGGCGTCAACCGTCGTCACCACCAGGTTGCCGGCCAGGGTCGCCGGGGCGGTGGCACAGGACATCGGCATCGGCATGAAGCCGGTCGGCAGTCCGTGCTCGGCGGCCACCAGTGAGGCTTCCAGGCTGCCGCCGTCTTGGCCGAGCGGGTCCATGGCGCACTGCATGACCGACAGGACGGGGCGCTTGCGGAGCTCCTCGTAGCCGCCGGCGACGACGGCCGCCATCTCCACGGAATACCTGGCGACCTCCTCGTCGATGATCGTCTCCGGCTGGACGTGCTTGGCCGTGCCGGCGAAGGCCGCCTGCAGCTCGTGAAGGGGACGGGTCTTGGCCGGGACGTCCTGAGCGCTGACCATCGGTCCCCAGTAGAAGGCGATGGCCGGCAGGGAGTCAGCCAATCGCGCCGAGTCTTCGATGTCTTTCTTGGTCGATAGCCGGCGGGTGCCGGTCCACAGATCATAGGTCTCGATGCCGCAGCCGTCGGTCGACAGGTAACAGTGCTTGCCGTCGAGGTCGAGGTTGTTATCCGGGTCGCGGGCGCCCAGGACGTACCGTTTCGGGGCCGTCTCAAGGGCTTTCTCGACCAGGCCGCGGGGCAGCTTGACGTGCATCTTCTCGCGGTTCACGGTGGCCCCCGCGCCGGCCAGGATGTCCAGGGCCTTGTGGGATGGCATCGAGACGCCGACCTCTTCCATGACCTCGAGCGCGGCCTGGTGGAAAGCCTCGAGTTCTTCCCTGGTGAACAGTTTGACCTGTAGCTTTGGCTCAATGGGCAGGATCCTCTGGCGGGCCATTGGTCATCTCCTCCTCTGCTCCGAATGGGGCGGCGAAGGCCCCGCGCCGGCCGCGCGCCTCGACGGGGGGGCGGTGGGGCCGGCCCTGACGCTGAATTTGTCTACGTTGTTGATTGGAGCAAGAAATGTGCCACCACCGGGATGGGCCCGTCCCTCGCCGTCTGAAGCAGACTGCAGCTAAATGGGGGGGCTGAACGGCGATCCGGCGTGGAAAGAGTGACGGAAATCCGGCAAGATGGGCCGAAAGGTGCCCAAAACTCGGCGAACGAGAAGCGCGGAGTCGGGCCCGGATGACGGGAAATCGTCAATGGTCTTTTCTGTGTGGCCGGCTTGGAATCCTCTCGGCCGATACCCGTCAGGCCGGCCCCGGGCCGGATCGGCCGAGGGGACGTAGGCCACCACGGCGAGGACGGCGACCAGGGTGACGATGATGATGGGCGGATCCCCGGCCCCACCTGAGCTGGAAGGAAGTCCCTAAAGCCGAGGGCCGCGGGTCGATTGACAGCCACCCGAGGGGTGGGTATAATGAGCTTAGACCCGAACAGGTGTTCGGGACAGATTTATACTCGGGGTGGGGGTCATGCGTCGAATCGCTTTTATCGAGGTTCGTGGACTCTTGTGCGGGGCTCTGGCCGAGGGGCTCATTGAAGCGAGGGGTCAGGACGGTGATGACCGGCCGGCGGCCGGGGCGAAGGTGGTCATCAAAGACGGCCGGGTCCTTGACTTCTCGGCCGAGGCCGGGGCCGCCGGAGTCCTGGTCGGCGTCCGCGAACGCCATGCTAAGCAGGCCTGCCACTGGGCCAAATTGGTCGACTATGACGAGGCTGCCTACCGCCCCGTGGTCAGCTCGTTCTTCGACCTCCTTATAAACCTCTCGCCGGTCATCGAACCGGTTTCGGAAACCCAGGCTTTCGTCGATTTGACCGGTCTCCGGGCGGAAGGCGAGGCCCTAGCCGCCCTGGTCGGCTCGGCCGTCCCGAGGATGGCCTTCAAGCTTTGGATCGGAATAGCTTCCTCCAAGCTCGTGGCCAAGGCCGCCGTGCTCGGCTCCCAGGGAGCCTATACGCCGGCCCGACTGACCCAGGTGACGACCATGCCAGGCGCGGAGATCATCGAGGTTCTCAGGGGCGGCGAGGCCGACTACCTGGCGCCGCTGCCGCCCGATCGGCTCTGGCGGCTCGATGAAGCCACCGTCTCGAAGCTCGAAGGGCTGGGGATCACGACCATCGGGCAGCTGGCCCACCTGCCCCAGGGCCAGTTGAACCGGCGCTTTGGTCTTGGCGGCCGGCTCATCCTCGACCTCGCCCGCGGCCTGGACCCAGCTCCAGTGCGCCCGCTCTATCCGCGGCGGGAGTTCGAAGAGAGGTTACCTTTCGATGCCGGCGTGTCCGACGCCAAGGTCGTCGCCGCCGCCGCCGGCCGGTTGGCCGTCAAGCTGAGCCGTCGCTTGAGCCAGAACTTTGAGGGTTGCCGGCGGGTCCTCCTCGAAGTGCGGGCCGGGCCGACGGCCTACCACGCAGCCCGCGGTTTTCCCCGGCCGGAGTCCTCGGCCGCTACTCTCAAGGGGGCGCTGATGACCCTTCTCTCCAGGCTGACAATCAATGAACCGGTGACTTCGCTCAAGGCCGTGGCCGGTGACCTCACCCCCCTGTCGGGCCTGCAGCCAGACCTGTTCTACGAACCCGTCGCGGTGTCCCACGAGCGGGCCAAGGCCCGGGAAGGGCTGGGAGGGACGATTGAAGCCCTGCGCCAGAAGTACTCCGACCGGGTGATCGCCTTCGGCAAGGATGACGAGGTGCCCCGGCGCGAAAGGATGCTGGCCCTTTGGGATCCCTACCGCTCAGGGAGGAGCGAACCATGTCCCGTATCGTCGACTGCCGCATCTCGGTCGAACTCAACCCCGACCATACCCCACGGGCCTTCCGTCACCGCGCTTTCCACCGGGTGAAAGAGATCCTCGACCGGTGGGTCGAGGCCGGCGAATGGTGGGACGGGGACGGTCCAAAGGAAGTCTTTCGGGTAGCCACTGACGACGGCGGGGTCTTCGAGCTGTCGCGGGAGGTGGAGAAAAGGTCCTCGGGCCCGCAGGACGCAAAGCCGGCCGGATTAGGCGCAAACGGAGAAGAGTGGAAACTCTACAAGATCTATGACTGATTGAAACGGGGCCCGACGATGACCTTCTCACACCTGCACGTCCACAGTCAGTTTTCCTTCCTCGATGGGGCCGGCCGCATCGAGGACCTGGTAAGCAAATCCGCCGATGACGGTTCTCCGGCCATCGCCGTGACCGACCACAGTAATCTCAGCGTGGCTGTCCCGTTGGCCAAGGCCGCCAAGGCCGCCGGGATCAAAGCTATCCAAGGGGTCGAGCTATGGGTAGCTACTCCGCTCGCGTCCGAGCCGGAAAAGTCCGCCGGCGACGCCAGCGCCGGCGTGGCTGGCGGGCACCTAACCTTGCTGGCCCAGAACCCCCGTGGTTACGCCAACATCTGCCGCCTGGTCAGCCGAGCCCACCTGGAGAATCCCCGACTGGATCCGCGGGTTTGGCCGGCGGCGCTCCGGGTGAATAGTGAAGAGGTCATCGCCCTCTCCGGCTGCCGCCGCGGCGAGATCCCTTCGCTGATCCTGCGAGGTCGCCACCAGGAGGCTTTGGAAGTCGCCGGCCGCTATCGCGACCTCTTCGGACCCGACCGTTTCTTCATCGAGTTGCAAGATGAACTCCTACCCGGGACGACCGCCCTCGTCAAGGACTTGAAGGAGTTGGCCGACCGGTTGGGCCTCCGGGTCGTGGCCACCAACAACGTCCATTACCTGACCAAAGCAGGTTTTCCCACTCACGACCTGCTGACCTGTGTCCGGACCCTGACGACCATCGGTGAGGTGCACCCCGAACGCCGACTCAACGCCGAGAACTACCTCAAGTCGCCGACCGAGATGGTCGCCCTCTTCAGGGCCCACCCCGAGGCCGTCCGCACCACCGAGGAGATTGCCGAGCGCTGCCAGCCCGCGCTGGACTTGGGGGCCAACCTCTTCCCCAAGTTCACCGTGCCCCTGGGGGAGACGGCGGGCTCGTTCCTCCGCAAGGTAGCCAGTCAGGGCGCCGTCTGGCGTTACCGGACGATCACTCCAGACATCCGCGGCCGTCTCGACCACGAGCTCGACATCATCACCAAGCTGGGCTACGAGGACTACTTCTTGCTCGTCTGGGATGTCGCCAAGTACGCCCGTGGTCAGGGGATTCGGTTCGCCGGGCGAGGTTCGGCCGCCGACTCAGCGGTGGCCTATTGCCTGGGGATCACCGACGTCGATGCGATTCGGCGGGGCCTCCTCTTTGAGCGCTTCATGAGCCTGGAAAGGGCCGAGAAACCGGACATCGACATCGATTTCGACGCCCGTCACCGTGACCGTGTGACCCGTTACATCTATGAGCGCTATGGGGCCGACCGGGTGGCGACGGTCGCTACCTTCAACACCTTTCAAGGACGCTCGGCCATCCGCGACCTCGGGAAGGTCCTGGATTTCCCCCCCGAGGAGCTCGACCGGTTGGCCAAGAGGCTTCCCTGGATCGGCGCCGATGAATTGAAGCTGGCCTTTGAGGGGCTCCCGGAACTCAGGCAGGGCGGCCTGCTTCCGGTCAGGCGCTATCAGAAGCTCTTTGAGGCGGCGGCCGAGGTTGCCGGATTCCCCCGGCACCTCGGAACCCACCTTGGCGGGGTGGTCATCTCGGCCTGCCCGTTGAACGAGGTTACCGCCCTTCAGGAGGCGGCCAAAGGCGTCGTCGTCTGCCAGATGGACAAGACGCAGGTCGAGGACGCCGGTCTGGTCAAGCTGGATCTCCTTTGCCTGAGGACGATGGGCGCAGTCGAAGAGTCGGTCCGAGCCATCCAAACCGCGGCCCGGGGCACCCCGCCCGCGGCCTCCGCCACCCCGCCAGGGCCGCCGGCAGGCGCCTTCGACTACGACCAAATCCCGATGGACGACCCCGAGGTCTACAAGCTCCTTCAGACGGGGAAGACGATCGGCGTCTTCCAGCTCGAGAGCCCGGCTCAGCGGGCCCTCCAGGCCCGCCTGGGGACGGAGGACATCGAGGACATCGTCGCCAGCGTGGCCCTCATCCGGCCGGGCCCGATCAAGGGCAACATGGTTGAGCCGTTCATCGCCCGCCGGCGCGGGCGGGAGCCGGTCACCTACCTGCATCCGGCCCTCGAGCCGATCCTCGAAAGGACCTATGGCGTCGTCCTTTTCCAGGAGCAGGTCATCGAGATAGCCACGGCCGTCGCCGGTTTCACCCCGGGGGAGGCCGACCGTCTTCGCCGGGTGATGAGCCATGCCCGCTCGCGCAAGGACATGGAGGAGATCGGCCGCCTCTTCGTGGAGAAGGCGCGGGCCAAAGGGGTCGAGGGGGAGGTGGCCGAGACCGTCTTCGGCTACATGGCCGGGTACGCCAGCTATGGGTTCTGCGAGGCCCACGCGGCGGCCTTCGCCAGTACTGCTTACAAGACGGCCTACCTCCTCCGGTACCACCCGGCTGAGTTCTTCGCCGGCATCCTGACCCTTCAGCCGATGGGCTATTACCCACCCAACACCATCTGCGTCGAGGCCAGGCGACGTGGGGTGGCCATCCTTCAGCCCGACGTCAACAAAAGCGGCGAGGCTTTCCAGGTCGAGACGATCAATGGACGCGAGACGGCCGAAGGGGATCCGCCGAAACAGGGCATCCGCATCGCCCTCAAGAGGGTCAAGGGGATGAGCAGCCAAGCCCTGGGCTCGATCATCAAAGGCCGCGGCGAGCGGCCCTTCGCTGATCTCTTTGACTTCTGCGCCCGGACCACGGTCGACCGTGACATCATCGAGAACCTGATCAAGGTCGGCGCCTTCGACTCGCGGGAGCCGAACCGCCGGGCGCTTCTCTGGTCGCTCGACGACGCCCTGGCCCGGGGAAGCGTGGGCGGACTGCTGGAGGTGGCCGAGCCGGCCCCGCCAAGCCCGGCCATCGATGACTTCACCGAGTTCGAGAAGATCGCCTTCGAGCATCAACTCCTGGAGATCCAGGTCAGGCGGCACTATATGAGCCTGCTCCGGGAAAGACTAAGGGCCGCCGGCTTTTGCGCCAGTCGTTCCCTGGCGGCGATGAGCCGCGGCCGTCCGGTGAAGATCGCTGGATTGTTGGTCCGGCCTCATCGTCCGCCGACCAAGAGCGGAAGGACCGTGGTCTTCCTGTCCCTCGAGGACGAGTTCGGGCTGGCCGACGTGACCGTCTTCGAATCCGTTTACCAGAAATACGGGCAGTACATCTTCTGCGATCCCTGTCCGCCGCTGATCGTCTGGGGCCAGATCGAACGGCGGGGGAAGGGGGTCAGCGTTACCGCCGAACGGCTGGCCCACCTGGACCCGAAGGACCTGCCGCGGGACCCGACCGCGCCGCGGTGGCGGGCGAAAAGCCTGCGGGAGTATCAGCCGTAGAGGCGGGGTCGCGGCCCCCAACGTCCGGCTGCGAGCCGGCAGGTTCGGCATCCTCATAGGTCGAGCGGGTAATGGTCGGGCCGGTCGTCGAAGGCCAGGACCCCGTGCCGACCATTACCAGGAGGTCCATCCGGCCGAGGTCGGCGGGGGCCAACAGGTGGCCATTGCGCAAGAGCAGAGGATTCAAAGATTCCACAGGCAGATGAGGTCAACCTCCCCGTTGGCCGACCGCCGGGCGCGCTGAGTCGCACCGGGCGATGAGCCCGCCAATAGGTGCCAAACCGCCGAGGCCGACTTGGCCTCGGCGTCGTCTTGGCCTCCCCGCCCAGCCTTCCCTCGAGCGGTCGGCCAACGACCTCGGGTCATTTGTCGGTCAACCGTCCCCTCAAGACGGACAACCCCTCGACCGCGAATCGACTTGCACAACATTGTGCACAATGTTAGGATGGAACCAGAAGCCTGCCCATCCAACCCTCAGCACAACCATCCAAACACCTTTATAGCTTGGGAAATGCAGCACTGACCAGCTCCTATCGGGAGGTCTCAAGAGATGAATCCTGAGGTTTCGACCGAAGACGTTCGCGAAGTGGCGGGAACCGTCGGCGCGACCGCCCCGGCCCGCCCCTCGAACGGGGGGGGCCGCCAACTCGAGAAGCGGGAACGACTGCTCCGCGGGGAAGTCGACCTCTTCCAGGATAGCCTGGCCGACTTCTACGACCTGCCCGACGAAGATATCTTCGCCAAGAGCAAGCCATTCTGGCGTTTCACCTCCCTCAACAAGCAGAGTGGCTACTACATGTACCAGCGGACGCTGCTGGGTCCCTCGGCCCATCGGGTCAAGGTCCGTGACGAGGTCACCGGCCAAGTCCGCGAGATGGTCATGATGGCCTCCAACAACTACCTCGGGCTGACCACCCACCCACGGGTCATCGAGGCAGGGATCAAGGCCTACGAAAAATACGGCGGAGGGGCCGGCAGCGTCCCCCTCCTAGCCGGGACCATCGACTTGCACACCGAGCTCGAGCGAAAACTGGCCAGGTTCAAGGGGTGCGAGGAGGCCATCGTCTTCCCGGCCGGTTACTCCTCCAACGTCGGCTGCGTCGCGGCCCTCGCCCGCCAGGGTGACGTCATCGTCAACGACATCCTCAACCACGCCAGCATCGTCGACGGCTCCAGGCTCTCCGGGGCGACCATCAAGGTCTTCCCGCACAACAAGACGGACGTACTTGACAAGCTCCTCGGCCGGCTCCGCCGCTCGGGCGAGGCCCGGGGCATCCTGGTCATCGTCGACGGCGTCTTCTCCATGGACGGGGACATCGCCCCGCTGCCCGATCTGATCAACGTGTGCCGCAAACACGGGGCGAGGCTGATGATCGACGAGGCCCACGCCACCGGAGTCATCGGCCAGAACGGCCACGGGACCCCTGAGCACTGGGGGGTCGACGGGCAGGTCGACATCGTCGCCGGGACCCTCTCCAAGGGCCTCGGCGGGATTGGCGGGTTCGTCGCTTCGAACAAGGAAGTCGTCAACTACCTTCGGTTCTATGCCCGGTCCTACATGTTTTCGACGGCCCTGCCGCCGGCCGTGTCGGCCTCCCTCAACGCCGCCCTCGACGTCATCGAGGAGGAGCCGGAGCTGCGGACGGCTCTCTGGAGGAACATCGTCTACATGCGGGAGCACCTCCGGGCCTTGGGCTGGGACCTCGGCAACGCCGAGACGGCCATCTTCCCGCTGATCATCGGGGACGACCGCAAAGTCAAGGAGATGGGTAGCCGCCTCGACGCCATGGGCATCTACGTCAACCCGGTCTTCTACCCGGCCGTGGCCCGAAAGCTTTCGCGGATCCGCCTCTCGCTGATGGCCACCCACACCCGGAAGGACCTTGACGATACGCTGGCGGCCATCGAAAAGGCGGGGAAGGACGTTGGAGCGATCTGAGCCACCGATTCGCCGGATTCACTTGAGTCGACCCAAGGACCCGGGAAACCCTGGGTCCCTTTTTTTGTCAGCCCAGACCATTCCATTGAGTTTTTTGCCTAGTTAGCAGGGATGTCCGTGGACACCGTCGAATTGGTCAAGACATCTGACCAGCTGGATACCCTGGCCACCTGACCGGGCCTGGCCGACCGAGCCATCCACGTGAGTGCCAAGATCGAACGCCAAAACCGAACGCCAAAACCGAACGCACGCTGGTGGGAGCACCAGAACCCGGAGGCCGAATACCGACCGCCTGGTCAAAGCCCGCCGAGCCAATGAGGCCGCGGGCTTTGGTACAGCAGCGGAGTCCGATGCGGCGTCCGGAGTGATCGGACACAGTTCGTTTGGACGCACCCGTCGGACAATCTCGGCCATCGTTGGTCGTTTGAAGGGGGGTGAGAACCTGTGACTCCGTTCGCGGCGATTCGCACTAAGAAGGTCTATGAAGAGATCATCGAGCAGATCGAGGCCCTGATCACCGCCGGCGACCTGAAGCCGGGGCAGCAACTGCCTCCCGAGCGAGAGCTGGCTCAGCGGCTTGGGGTCTCGAGGCCGTCGATGCGGGAGGCCTTCAGCATCCTCGAGACGTTGGGCGTGATCGAGATCCGCGCCGGCGATGGGTCCTACGTCGCCAAGCGGCTGCCGGCTTCCTTGCTCAGCCCGATGGCCCTCTCGCTCGACCGGACCAGGCGGCGGATCCTCGAATCGTACGAGGTCCGTCAGGTGCTCGAGATCGAGGCGGCCCGCCTCGCGGCCGAGCGCGCCACGGCCGAGGACCGGGCCGAGATGGGGCGGATTTACGACCGACTGGCCGCCGCCTATCTGGGCGGTCGGGTCCCGGAGGATGGCGACACGTCCTTGCACCTGGCCGTGGCCCGAATGACCCACAACGAGGTCCTTTGTCAGTTGCTCGACGACCTGCAGGGCATCTTGCTCAAGATCAGCCACGTCTTCTACCGGTCGGTCGTCAATCACGAGACCGGGGAGGAGCAGATCGAAGAAGCCGTGTCCGACTTCAATCACATCGCTCAGGCCGTCGTCGCCGGCGACCCCGACCGGGCCGCCGTGGCGATGAAGACCCACCTCGACCGGGTCAAGCCGATGATCATCAGCGGGTTGAAGGAAGAAGACATCGACTAGGGGCGCCCCCGGCCCCGGCCGAGGTTGATTCGAACCGCAATGAAGGCCGAGCCTAAAGGCTGAGGCAGAAGAAAGGGGAGAACAAGTTGACCGCTATCCACAGCCGCCTCCGCGGCAAGGGCTGGGCCAGGACGCTGTCCGTCCTGATCGCCTGCATCCTTCTCCTGACCCTGGTTCTCAGCGGATGCAGCGGGGCCAAGACGGCCAAGCGCGAGAACGTCCTGGTCATCGCCGGCGACACCGACCTTGATACCGCCCTCTGGACCCAGTCCGGTCTGTTCCTCATCGACCAGCTCCTGACGATCATGGGTGAGCCTCTCGTCTACGTGCAGCCGGATGGCACGGTTCAGCCGGCCCTGGCCGATAGCTACGAGATGTCCACCGACGGGATGGTCTACACCTTCCATCTCAACCCCAAGGCGAAATGGCAGGACGGCCAGCCGGTCACGGCCAAGGACGTCGCCTTCACCATCGAGCAGACCATCCTGCCCGATACGCCGTCGGGCGGCGGCCCCAGCCTCCTGCTGAAGGGTGCCGATGAGTTCGCCACGGGCAAGGCCAAGTCGGTCTCGGGCGTCGAGATCGTCAACGACCAGACCATCAAGCTGACCTTCGCCGAGAAGTCCGGCCAGGTCCTGGCCATCCTCGCCGCCGACGCCATCCTCCCGTATCACCTCCTGGGCAACGTCGCGTCGAACAAGATGGTCGACGACCCCTTCAACACCAAGCCCATCTACTGCGGCCCTTACAAGCTGACCAGCTGGACCAAGGGCAGCGAGATCGTCTTTGAGCGGTTCGCCGACTTCTTCGGGCCGAAACCGGCCTTCGACAAGATCATCTACCGGATCATCCCCGAGCCGGCGACGGCCATCGCCGAGTTGAAGGCGGGCAAGGTCGACGTGGTCATGAACGTCCCCGTCGACGACTACGCCGGCCTCACCGCCGACGCGAACTTCAAGGGCGTCCAGACCAAGGGACCCTATGGGCGCCACCTGATGATCAACCAGAACAAGCCGGAGTGGAAGGACCTCAAGGTTCGCCAGGCCCTGACCTACGCCTTCGACTGGAAGGGCGTCCTCGACGGACTCTACAAGGGCAAGGGCACCCTTTCCACCAGCCTGTTCCATCCCGACAACTGGGAGTACAACAAGAACCTCCAGCCTTACGAGTACAACCCGGATAAGGCCAAGCAGCTCCTGGCCGAGGCCGGCTGGAAGGACACCAACAATGACGGCGTCGTCGAGGCCCACGGGGTCAAGGGGGTCAAGGACGGCCAGAAGCTGACGGTGGTCTTCCCGGTGACCAAGAAGTTGCAGGAGGACATCTCCCTGGTCCTCAAGGATCAGTTGGCCAAGATCGGCATTTCGGCCACCGTCCAGAACTATGAGGCCAGCGCCTTCTACGCCGACGTCTACACCAAGGGCGGCACCAAGTGGGACCTGATCATGATGCAGTGGGGCAACTCCTTTGTCGGCGCCTGGCCCTCCTCGCGGGCCGTGGAGTTCAACTTCGGCGGCGTCGGGACCACCCAGCACAAGCGGGAAGGTTGGGACGACAAGGCCCTGGCGGCCAAGATCGACGAGGTCATGCGCACCCCCGACCAGGCCAAGGCCAAGCCGATCTGGGACGACATTCAGAAGACCATCTATGACAACGTCTACCGGATTCACGCCTTCCGCGAAGATGCCTACATTGTCTACAACGCCAAGCTCAACGTCGACGCCAGCCAGCCGATCTGGGACATGATGTGGCTCAAGTTGAGCCGCGGCGCCGGTTGGAGCGACCTCAAGTAGCCCGGTACCAAGGTGCCCCGTGGGCGGCGCGCAACGTCGCCCGCGGGGCGACCTCCTCGGGCAGCCTCCGACAGACCCGGCCGTCTCTTTTCTGAGGGAGTGAGGCCAGTTGGCCAAGTTCATCACCAGACGAGTCCTCCAGGCCATCCCCATCCTGATCGGCATCTCGCTGCTGGTCTTCTTGATGGTCAAGCTGGTTCCGGGCGACCCCATCAACGCCATCGTCCCTCCGGAGAAGCAGTCTCTGGTGGACCTCGCCGCCATCCGCCATCAATACGGGTTGGACAAGCCCTTCCTCGAGCAGTACCTGTTCATGATGAAGGGCATCTTTACCGGCAGCCTGGTCTCCTTCAGCCAGCGCGTCCCGGCGATGACGATGATCGCCCGGACCCTCCCGGTGACGGCCCTTCTCGGGGTGACCTCGTTGATCATCTCGCTGATTCTCGGGGTAGCCCTGGGGGCCTTCGTCTCCCGACGGCCCTTCGGCCCGGCCGACCAGACCTTCTCCGTCCTGTCGCTGGGCGGGCTGTCGATGCCGACCTTCGTCAGCGCCCTCATCCTGATCTACTTCCTCACCGAGAAGCTTCGCCTCTTGCCGGCTTCGGGAATTCTGCCTCCGGGCGTCCAGGCCTGGTCCCTGGGGGGCATCCTGCCGCACATGGTGATGCCCGTCCTGACCATGTCCTTCGGGCTCTTGCCCGAGTTCTACCGTTTCACCCGGTCCTCGATGTTCGAGGTCCTCAGCGAGGACTACGTGCGGACGGCTCGGGCCAAGGGGCTCGCCGAAAGGACGGTCTTCCTGGTCCACGCCCTGCGCAACGGACTCCTCCCGGTCCTTACGATGTTCGGGCTGAACATCCCATACGTCCTGGGCGGTTCGGTGGTCCTCGAGAGCGTCTTCGCCATCCCCGGGATGGGGCGCCTGGCCATCACCGCCGCCATGGCCCGTGACTACCCGCTGATCATCACGACCAACCTCATCGCCGCCGTCCTGGTGATCGGCTCGAACCTCCTGACCGACATCCTTTACGGCGTCGCCGACCCGCGGGTCAAGCTGCACTAGCCGCCGACGCTGGAGGAGTGGGATATGGCAAAGGAAAACGCAAAGAAGGTCCGAGGCCGGCGGCGCTCGCTCTGGCGGCGCTTCCGACGGTCGCGGGCGGCCGTCGTCGGCCTTGGCATCATCCTCGCCCTCGTCCTCGGGGCGGTCTTCGCCGGGGCCATCGCGCCCTACCAGCCCGACCAGCCGAACCTCAAGGCCCGCCTGGTCCATCCGTCGCCGCAGCACCTCTTCGGCACGGATCAGCTTGGTCGGGACGTCTTCTCGCGGGTCCTTTACGCCGGGAGGGTCTCGCTCAGCGTGGCCACGGTGGCCGTGCTCATCGTCATCTCGTTGGGTGTCTTCGTCGGGGCGGTGGCCGGTTACGCCGGCGGCCTCGTCGACACGATTTTGATGCGCTTGACCGACGTCATCCTGGCCTTTCCGACCTTCTTCCTGATGCTCGGGATCGTCGCCCTCTTCGGGCGCTCCATCCCCGTGCTCATCCTGGTCATCGGGTTGACCTCCTGGCCGACGACGGCCCGCATCGTTCGTAGCGAGTACCTGTCGTGGAAGGAGCGCGAGTTTGTCCTGGCCGCCCGGGCCACCGGGACCAGCCGCACCCGCATCCTCTTCCGCCACATCCTGCCCAACGTGATGGGCTCGGTGCTGGTCATCGCCACCCTCCAGGTGGCCTGGGCCATCCTGGCCGAGGCCGGCCTGTCCTTCATCGGCCTCGGGGTCCAGCCGCCCACGGCCAGCCTCGGCAACATGGTCGCCGATGGTCGCTCGTACCTGCGCGAGGCCCCCTGGGTCACGCTCATGCCGGGGCTCGTCGTCTTCCTCTGCGTGATGTCCTTCAACCTGATCGGCGACGCTCTCCGGGACGCCTTCGACCCGAAGATGGACATCCGTGGCTAAACAGTGAGAGGAGTCACACCAACCGTGCGCAACGACGCCACTGATCGCTATATCGAGACCGACGTCCTGATCGTCGGGGCCGCCGCGGCCGGGGCCCGGGCGGCCATCTCGGCCATGGCCGAGGGGGTCAGGACGCTGGTCGTCACTAAGAGCCGCTTCGCCAAGGGCGGAGCGACCCCGACGGCCAACGCCGCCGACCTGACCATCGACGGGCTGAGCGCGGCCGAGATCGGCCTTCCCGGCGACCGCCGCGACAGCCCCGAGCAGTTCTTCCGGGACATCGTCGCCGACGGCCTCTACCTCAACAACCAGAAGATGGTCGAGGCCTACGTCCGCGAGAACCCGCCGGCCACCCGCGACCTGATCGACTGGGGGATGAAGGTCTACTCCTTCGAGGAGGCCCACTCCCAGAAGTACGTACGGGGAATCAACACCTCCGGCAAGGAGTTGCTCAAGGCCCTCGGACGTGGTCTGGCCGCGAACCCGCCTGAATGGCTCGAGGACCACATGGTCGTCGACCTCCTGACCAACGACGGGGTGGTCTGCGGGGCCGTCGCCGTCGACCAGCGCTATGGCGGGATCACCGTGATCAGTTGCAGGGCCGTGGTCATCGCCACCGGCGGTTGGCAGAACGGTTGGTCCATCAACTCGGCCTCGACTGACCTGACCGGGGACGGCCAGGCGATGGCCTATCGCGCCGGCGCCGAGTTGATCGACATGGAGATGGTCCAGGCCATGCCGGTGTGCCTGATCTGGCCGCCGTCGCTGCGGAACAGCTACCTCACCTACGTCCTGGCCGAGTGCGGCGTGGGTAGGCTCCTCAATGCCAACGGGGAGCGCTTCATGCAGCGCTATGACCCGCGGATGCTCGAGCGGAGCACCAAGGAGATCGTCTCCGTGGCCACCGCCCTCGAGGTCCGGGCCGGCCGCGGGACCCCCCACGGCGGGGTCTACTACACCCTCGAGGGGACGACCCGCGAGGAGTACGAGGCCGCCGTCGAGGCCGTCGCCCAGTACGCCCAGGGGAGCATCCAGTTCAAGGAGGGCTTCCCGAAGGTCGCCAGGGAGGCCTTCGAGGGCCGCGCCTTCGAGGTCGGCAACCTGATGCACTACATGATGGGCGGCATCCGGACCGATGAGGACGGCCGGGCGAACGTCCCCGGTCTCTTCGCCGCCGGCGAGTGCACCGGCGGATTGTGGGGCGCCAGCCGGGTCTCCTCGGCGGTCAGCGAGGCGGTCATCCACGGGCGCATCGCCGGCCGGACGGCCGGGCGCTTCGCCAAGACCGCCGGCCTGGCCGCCGTCGACCGCGACCAGGTGGCCGCGGTCAAGACCCGGGTCCTCGCGCCGCTGGCGAGCGAGGGGGGACCGGCCCCTTATGAGGTCAAGCGGAAGATCCAGGACATCGCCGCCCGCGGCATCGGGATCGTCAAGGACGGCAATGAACTGGACCAGGCGCTGACCGAGCTGACCGAGATCGAGCGGGAAGACTTGCCGCGTCTGACCCTGACCGGCGCCAAGTCGCGGCTGGTCAACACCGAATGGGCGGAAGCTCTCCAGTTGCGAAACCTGGTCGAGGTCCTCAAACTGAGCGCGGCCGGTGCGCGACACCGTGAGGAGAGCCGGGGTTCCCACTACCGGCGGGACGCGGTGGTCATGGACAACGATCGTTGGCTCTGCAACATCGTCATCAGCCGGTCCGGCGACCGCGCCGTCCTCAAGGAGACCCCGGTCGTGGTGACCACCATCGAGCCGCCCAAGGGTCGGATGACCTACGAACAAGCCAAGCGAGTGGCCACGGCTTCGCTGTCCATCGTCGCCGAAGAACCCGGCCAGAAGAGGGATGAGTGAGGTGCCGACGATGAAGACCACCAACCAATCGGCGACCGCCGACCACGCCGAGGCCAGGACCGTCAGGACGATCAAGCTCGAGTGCTTCCGCTTCGACCCGGAGCGCGACGAGGCCCCCCGTTTCCAGACCTACGAGGTGCTCCTCGACGGAGAGATGCGGGTCAGCGACTGCCTCGAATACATCCGTGAGAACCTTGACCCGACTTTGGCCTTCTTCGTCAACTGCAAGCGGGGCACGTGCGGCCGCTGCACGATGAGGATCAACGGCAAGCCCCAACTGGCCTGCCTGACCGTGGTCGACGGGGACACCCGGGTCGAGCCGGTCAAGGTCGGAGAGGTCATCCGCGACCTCTGGGTCAAGTCGATCTGAGGTGGGAGGGATGACCATGAACGGGCTGCTCGGAAACGAGGCCAGCGGGCGGAAGCCCGAGCGAATCGCCCTCGTCGGCGGAAAGCTCATCGACGGCACCGGCGCCCCGCCGGTGCCGGACGGGGTCGTCTTGATCAGCGACGGCCTGATCGAGGCCGCCGGCCCGCGGGCCCGGGTCGGCCTGCCGGCCGGCTACCGGGTCGTCGACTGTGCTCGGAAGGGCGTCCTGCCGGGCCTGGCCGACATGCACGTCCACCTGTGCGGCGGCTGGGACGGCGAGTCCAGCGAGATGCTGGGCTTCCAGCGCTACCTCAACGCCTTCCTCTACGCCGGCGTGACCACCGTCTTCGACGTGGGCAACGTCTTCCCGTTCATCATCCAGGTCCGCCGGGAGATCGAGGCCGGGCGCATCCCGGGCCCGCGGGTCCACACCGTCGGACCGCTCCTCGACGGCCCCGACCCCTTCTGGTTCCCGCTCTCCCGGGTGATCACCTCGGTCGCCCAGATCCCGTCGGTCGTCGCCCAGCTCAAGGCGGCCGGCGTCGACGCCCTCAAGGCGTACTCCCAGCTGTCCCCGGTCCACCTGCAGGCCCTCGTCCGTGAGGGCGCGTCGCACGGCCTTCCGGTTATCCTCGACGCCTGGTACTCCAACGGCTCCTATGACTTGATGAAGAGCACCGGCATCGCCGCCTGGGGCCACCTTGATTCCTTCGAACCCATGACCGAGCGGGAGATCGAGTACATGCGCACCATGAAGATCGGCCAGCTGACCACGCTGACTGTCTTCGAGGCCTTCTCCCGGCGTCGCCTGCGCGACCTGGCCTTCCTGAAGGAGCCGATCATCGCCGACACGACGCCACCGTATGTCTTCGAGGAGCTCCGGGCCTACGCGGCCAGGGCCATCGCCGACCCCTCGGCCGGGCAATCGGCCGCCGTCGGCCGCCTCGAGGTCGGGCTGAAGAACGCCAAGGCCCTTCACGACGCGGGGGTCCTCCTGGTGGCCGGGACCGACGCCCCCTACCCCGGCGACTTCCAGGGGGAGGGGCTCCATCGTGAGCTTGAGCTGCTGGTCGAGGCGGGACTCGAGCCGGTGGAGGCGATCGCCTGCGCCACCGGCAACGCCGCCAGGTTCGTTCGGGCCGAGTCGAAGTGGGGAACCCTGGCCCCCGGGCTGGCCGCCGACGTCATCGTCGTCGACGGCGACCCGGCCGAGCGCATCGGCGACTCGCGCCGGATCGACCTGGTCATCCAGGGCGGTGTCCCCCTTGACCGCTCCACCCTCCGCTACGACCCGGCTCGGGAGGTCGACTTCCGGCCGGTGAAGGGAATCACCTGACGACCGACCGGGCCCAAAGGCCCGATGCCCTTTGAAGGTTGGTGAGAGCATGAGCGAAGCACCGTTGCTCGAGGTCAGGGACCTCGAGACGTCCTTCTTCACTGGTGACGGTGTGGTCAAGGCGGTCGACTGCGTCTCCCTGCGCCTCGGCCGCGGCGAGACCCTCGGCCTCGTCGGCGAGAGCGGCTGCGGGAAGAGCGTCACCTCGCTGTCCGTTCTGCGCCTCATCCCCGACCCGCCCGGACGGATCACCGGCGGGCGGATCCTCTTCGACGGCCGCGACCTCCTCTCGGCCAGCGCCGAGGAGATGCGCAAGATCCGCGGCAACCAGATCTCGATGATCTTCCAGGAACCGATGACCTCGCTGAATCCGGTCTACACCGTCGGCTTCCAGGTCGCCGAATCGCTCCGTCTCCACCAGGGGATGGACAAGGCCCGGGCCCGGGCGAGGGCCGTCGATATGCTCCACCTGGTCGGCATCCCCATGCCCGAGCGGCGGGTCGACGATTACCCGCACCAGATGTCCGGCGGCATGCGCCAGCGGGTGATGATCGCTATGGCCCTGGCTTGTGAGCCCCGGCTGCTGATCGCCGACGAGCCGACGACGGCCCTCGACGTGACCATCCAGGCCCAGATCCTCGAGCTGATGAAGGAGCTCAAGGAACGCCTCGGGATGTCGATCCTTTTCATCACCCACGACCTCGGCGTCGTCGCCGAGATGGCCCAGCGAGTGGCGGTCATGTACGCCGGTCAGGTGGTCGAAGAGGCCGACGTCCGGTCACTCTTCAAGGAGCCGCTTCACCCCTATACCCAAGGACTTCTGGCCAGCATCCCCGGGCTCGAAGCGGCCGCCGGGCCGCTCTATGCGATCGAGGGTACCGTGCCGAGCCTGCTCGACCTGCCCCCCGGTTGCCGGTTCGCCGACCGCTGCCCGAAGGTCATGGAGATCTGCCGGACCAAGCCGCCGGCCCTCACCAGGCTTCAGCCGGCCGTCTCAACCGGGCTTCAGCCGGCGGCCGCGGGTGAGTCGGGGCGGTCTGTCCGCTGCTGGCTGCAGGCGAAGGGGGGCGCAGCCTCGTGAGCGCGGTGCCGCTGGTCGAGGTCAGGGAGCTCAAGAAGTGGTTCCCGGTCAGAGACGGGGTCGTCGCCCGGACCGTCGGGGCGATCAAGGCCGTCGACGGGGTCAGTTTCACGGTCACCGCCGGGGAGACCCTCGGACTGGTCGGGGAGAGCGGCTGCGGCAAGACGACCACCGGCCGGATGATCCTCGGGCTCATTCCGCCGACCTCCGGCGAGGTCCTCTTCGAGGGGCAGCCCGTCTTCAAGCTCGGCGGGGCCGCCCTGCGCCGGTTCCGCCACGACACCCAGGTCGTCTTCCAGGACCCTTACGCCTCGCTCAACCCGCGGATGTCGGTCGGCGAGATCGTCGCTGAGCCCCTTCTCGTCCATCGGGCCGCCCGTGGGCACGAGCGGGTCGAGCGGGTCGAAGGACTCCTGGCCGTGGTCGGCCTGGACCAGAACTACCTGCGGCGCTTCCCCCACGAACTCAGCGGCGGGCAGCGCCAGCGGGTCGGGATCGCCCGGGCCCTGGCCCTGAACCCGAAGTTCGTGGTCTGCGACGAGCCCGTCTCGGCCCTCGACGTATCCGTCCGCTCGCAGGTCCTCAACCTGCTTGAGCGACTGCAGGCTCGGTTCGGCCTGACCTACCTGTTCATCTCCCACGACCTCTCCGTGGTCAAGCACATCTCCACCCGGGTCGGGGTGATGTACCTCGGCAAGTTGATCGAGCTGGCCGACAAGGCCGACCTCTACCGTCGTCCCGCCCACCCCTATTCGCGGGCCCTCATCTCGGCGATCCCCAGGCCGGACCCGGAAGCCAAGTCGAAGCGGATCATCCTCGAAGGCGACGTGCCGAGTCCCGCCGATCCCCCAGCGGGCTGCCGCTTCCACGTTCGCTGCCGCTATGCCATGGCGCGGTGCAAGACTGACGAGCCGGCCTTGAGAGACCTCGGCGGCGGCCACTTGGTCGCCTGCCACCTGGCTGAGGAACTGCCGAAAGGGGACTGACAACGATGGATGAGAAGCGTCCCCCCGCGGAAGGGACGGTCACCGTCGAAGAGGCCACCGAACAGGTCAAGTTGATGGCCCGGCGGATGGCCATGATGTACCACCACATCGGCCAAGTCCTCGTCGAGAGACTGGGCCAGGACCAGGCCAAGGAGATCCTCCGCGAGTCGATCAAGCGCTACGGAAACGAGTGCGGCGAGATGGTCCGCCAGAGGGTCCTGGCCATGGGCCTGCCCCTGACGGCCGAGAACTTCGAGAAGGTCCCCGACCTCCCCAAGTATGGTTGGGAGACGGAATGGGCCTTCGACGAGAAAGGCGTGGCCCGCCCCCGGGTGACCCACTGCCCCCTGGCCGCCGTCTGGCTCGAGAAGGGCTCCGCCGAACTGGGCCGCCTCTACTGCGGCGTCGATCAGGCCAAGTACGAGAGCTACGGCGGGCTGTCCTGCGTCCATCGGAAGAACCTCCTCGACGGAGACGGCCAATGCCTCTTCGCCATCGGGGAGAAGCAGGGTTGACCGCTTCACGGGCCGAATAATGCAGCGGGGGGATACGATACTCAATGGCCGCGACTACGCTGCGCTACCGGATCGAGGACGCCCGCTCGCTGGTGGTCGGGGTGGGCCGGCCCGTGCCGCTCCTGGACGGGCGGGCCGTCCCCTACGTCAACCTCGATAACGCCGCCAGTACGCCGCCGCTCCGACCCGTCCTCGACAAGCTGAACCAGTTCATGGAGTGGTACTCCAGCGTCCACCGGGGGGCCGGCTACAAATCGCGGGTGGCCACCAAGGCCTATGACGAGGCCCACGAGATCGTCGCCGACTTCCTCGGCGCCGACCTCCGTTACAACACGGTCATCTTTGTCAAGAACGCCACCGAGGCAGTGAACAAGCTGGCCCACCGGATGGCGAGGATAGACGGGCTGGTCATCGCCACCGGGATGGAGCATCATTCGAACGACCTCCCCTGGCGGCGGACCGGGCCGATGGACTACGTCGAGGTCGACAGGCGTGGAGCCCTCATCCCCGAGGACCTCGAAGAGAAGTTGAAGCGCCACCAAGGGCGGGTCAAGCTGGTTGCCGTCACCGGGGCCTCGAACGTGACCGGCTTCACCAACCCGATTCACGAACTGGCCGCGCTGGCTCACCGATACGGGGCCAAGATCCTCGTCGACGTGGCTCAATTGGCGCCCCACCGCCGGGTCGACATGCGGCCCGACGACGACCCGACCCACCTGGACTATCTGGTCCTCTCGGGGCACAAGATTTACGCCCCCTATGGGACGGGGGCCCTCATCGGGCCGAAGTCGACCTTCCTCAGCGGCGACCCGGACCTGGTCGGCGGGGGAACGGTGGACATCGTCACCGTCGACAGCGTCGCTTGGACCGGCCTGCCGGATAAAGAGGAAGCCGGCTCGCCCAACGTCGCCGGGGCCGTCACCATGGCCAAGGCCATGCTGGTCCTCAAGGACATCGGGATGGACCAGGTGGCCGAGCACGAGAAGAGCTTGACCCGCTATGCTCTGGAGAGGATGGCCGACATCCCCGGGCTGCGGGTCTACGGCTCGGCCGACCCGGATGAGGTCGGCGGCAGGCTCGGGGTCATTTCCTTCAACCTGGGGGACACCCCGCACGCCCTCGTCGCCGCGGTCCTCGCCTATGAGGCCGGGGTCGGCGTCCGCAACGGTTGCTTCTGCGCCCACCCGTACCTGCTGAAGCTGCTGGCGGTGCCGGAAGACGAAGCCAAGCGGCGCCGCGACGAGATCCTTCGCCACGACCGCACGAACCTGCCGGGGATGGTCCGGGCCAGCTTCGGAATATACAACGACCGGGGCGACGTCGACCGGCTGGTCGATGCCCTCAGACTCATCAGCGGGCGGTCCTACCGAGGCCGCTACCGGCTCGAGCCCTTCCACGGGGCGTACTACCCCGAGGGCTTTGAGTGGGCCCTCGGCGAGGCCTGGGGCTGGGAATGAACGAACGGCCGCGGTCCCGAGAGGGGCCGCGGCCTTGCACTGGGAGGTGCCTACCCTGATAAAGACGGCCAACGATGATCTGGCGGCCTTGAAAGAATTGGCCTGCCGGGCGGTGGACGAGACCAGGGCGACCCTGGCAGAGTTAGCCATGGCCATTCACGCCCACCCGGAGCTGGGCTTCGAGGAAAGGCGGGCGGTCGGACTGATCACCCGGATCCTCGAGGCTAACGGGTTCAAGGTTTCCCGGGAGGCGGCCGGCCTGGAGACAGCCTTCGTCGCCGAAGCCGCGGCCGAAGGGGGCGGGGGCGATGGCGCCGGCGCGGTATCCGACCGTGCCGGCCGGACGGTCGGCATCCTGGCCGAATACGACGCCCTGCCGGAGATGGGTCACGCTTGCGGGCACAACCTCATCGCCGCCTCGGCGGTCGGGGCCGGCTTGGCCGTCAGGCGCGCCCTGGAAGCGGGGAAGGTGACCGGGACGGTGAAGGTCTTCGGGACCCCGGCCGAGGAAGGCGGCGGGGGGAAGGTGCTCATGGCCGGCGCCGGTCTCTTCGACGGGCTGACCGCGGCCCTGGCCATGCACCCGAGCCAGCAGAACGCGGTCGGCGGCTCATGCCTGGCCGTCCGTCCCTTCACCTTTCGTTTCCGTGGTCGACCGGCCCACGCGGCGGCCTCGCCCCACGACGGGATTAACGCCCTCGACGCGGTCATCGCCACCTTCAACGGGGTCAACGCCTTGCGGCAGCAAGTCAAGCCGGACGTCCGGATCCACGGGATCATCACCAAGGGCGGCACGGCGCCGAACATCATCCCCGAACTGGCCGAGGCCCGCTTCGCCGTCCGTGCGGCCAAGGTCGACTACCTGGCCGAGGTGGCGGAGAAGGTGGTCAACTGCGCCCGGGCCGGGGCCCTGGCCACCGGTGCCACCCTGGAGGTCAAACAGGGGCTGGAATACGCCGACATCCTGCCCTGCCCGCCGCTCTCCGACCTGATGAGGGCGAACATGGAGAGGCTGGGCCTGACTGTTCGCGACCTCACCGGCACGGTCACCCCGGCCTCCAGCGACCTGGGCAACGTCAGCCACGTCGTGCCGATGGAGGAAGGCAACTTCGCTCTCGTCCCGCCCGAGGTCGCCTACCACACCGAGGCGTTCTGCCGAGCGGCGGGTTCCGCGGCGGCCGCCGACGTCGTCGTCGCGGCGGCCAAGGCCATCGCCATGACCGCCCTTGACCTGCTGGTCTCGGACGACGCAGCCGAGCGGGTCCGGGAAGGCTACACCGTGGCCAAAGGGTAGAAACGCGCCGAGCGGGGCATAGTCCTCGTCGGCCACCCGCGAGACACCCGCCACCTGGAGATGAAAGCTGATGACCCACCCGCCAGTATCGATTGTCAGGTGCGGCACCTATGACCAGGCGGCCGTCGACGCCGCCGTGGCCGAGAGCATTCGGCTCGTCGGCGGGATGGGGCGCTATGTCCAACCGGGGCAGAGGGTCCTCATCAAGGTCAACCTGCTGTCCCGGAAGAAGCCGGAAGAAGCGGTGACCACCCACCCCGCCGTCGTTGAGGCCGTTGTCAAGCTGGTCCAGGCGGCGGGGGGCAGACCGGTCATCGGCGACAGCCCGGCCGGGCCGTACACCGGACATCGGATGACCCAGATGTACCGGGTCACGGGGATGGAAGAGGTCGCCCGACGAACGGGGGCCGCCCTCAACGATGACTTCGGCGAAGCCACCCGGTCTTTCGCCGGCGGGGCTTTGTTCAAGAGCTTCAGCCTCACCCGGTCCGTCCTGGACGCCGACGTGGTCATCGCCATGCCGAAGTTGAAGACCCACGGCCTGACCGCCTATACCGGGGCGGTGAAGATCCTCTTCGGCTGCATCCCCGGGATGGGAAAGGTTGAATACCACGTCCGCCTGCCAAGGCTGGAGGACTTCGCCGGGATGCTGGTCGACCTGGCCCTCTGCGTCAGGCCGGCCCTGACGGTGATGGACGCCGTCGTCGGCATGGACGGGCCGGGGCCGTCGGCCGGGCGGATCAGACCGGTCGGCTTGATCATCGCCAGTCCGGACCCATTCGCCCTCGATGTCGCCGCCGTGTCCGCCGTGGGCCACGACCCCGGAAGGATCCCGACCATCGCCGCGGCCGGCCGGCGGGGGCTCCCGGCCCGCATCGAAGATGTCAATATACTCGGCGCGCCGCTCGATGAGGTCCGCCTGCACGACTTCGTCCTGCCCGGGACGGGCGGTATTCAGTCGGTCCAGAACCGCCTGCCGGGGCCCCTGAATCGGGCCATTCGCACCGCCATCAGCCCCCGACCCGTCTTTCACCACGACCTATGCACCGGCTGTGCCGACTGCTTCACGAGTTGCCCGCCCAAGGCCATCGAGATGCGGAAGGTGGCCGCGGATGGCCGGGGCGATCAGAAGGGCGCCGCCCGCCCCCATGTCGACCTGGGCCGGTGCATCCGCTGCTTCTGCTGTCAGGAGCTATGCCCACAGAAAGCTGTCGAGGTCCATCGGCCGTGGCTGTCGAGGGGGCTCCTGAGGACCTAGGATCGGGTGACGCCGCGGAACGCGTTCCTGCTCCGCGACCCAGACACAAAGGCCCGCCGGATTGCCGGCGGGCCTTCTCGTAACCGCTCGCCACCTTGTTATGCAACCTCACCCTTGTCACGCAGCGGGAATAGGATGGGGCAGACCAGGCGTCCGCGGCCGGCCGCGCCCCGCGGGCCACCCACGGGCCGATGGACAGGTATCGCGCCAGGGGGAGGAGTCCGGTGGCAGCCCTCGACGACGCCCTCACCTATTTCCCGTTCGGCAGCCGCATCCTTCGGTTGACCGTCCCCCGCCTTCATGGGACCGACGTGAAGATCCTGCAGCACCTGTGCAACGCCAGCCCAACGGTCCATGGGGAGGTCCCCACCGACGGCCTCTATGGGTCGGAGACGGCCAGGGCGGTCCAGCGCCTGCAGGCCCTGTTCGAGGTGGACGGCGATGGGTTTGCCGGACCGAAGACCTACTACGCCCTGGGTCACCTGACCGGGGGATACCTCGTCAACGGGCCGGAATTCGGGAGCCGCCCGCTGGCCGAGGGGGACACCGGCAACGACGTCCGGATCCTCCAGAACCGGCTGGTGGCCAGCGGGTCAAGCTTCGCCCGTATCCTCGGGCGTTCCCCGGACGGGGAGTTCGATCTCCGCACCACCCAGGCCCTGCTGGCCTATCAGGAGGCCATCCAGGGGCTGAACCCCGGGGTCCCGGTGACCGGTACGGCCGGGCCGGAGACCTATGACTCGCTCTGGGTCTTCAGCGGTTACGGCGGGCGGACCCTCCGCCGGCGGCGGAAGGGCCACGACGTCTACTCCCTCCAGAAGACGCTCACCCAGACCGGCTTGTTCAGTGGCGAGGAGGACGGCTTTTTCGGACCGATGACCGAAGCCGCCGTCAGGCGTCTGCAGAGGGAGGCCGGGTCGACCGTCGACGGGGTGGCCGGCTCAGAGGTCTTCTACCACTTGGCACTGTGCCTATGAGATCTCGCCCGAAATCTCTTCCGGACGGTGGCCGGATGTGGTAGTCTTTGGGCGTAAGCCACTTTAGGGGGGACGACCGGTGCGTTTTCTCCGGGCCCTCTTGTTGACCGTATTCCTCCTGGTCCTCCTGGTGGACCTGGTCGTGGTCGAAGTCGCCCTTGGACTCAACGGAACCGTGCTCAGTCCCGGCTATGTCATCGGCGGCCTCGACCGCGCCGGGGCCTACCAGACCTTCCGCGACCTGGCCGTGAAGTCACTGACCGAAGGCGCCACCGACCAATCCGCCAAGATCATGGCCGAGGCGGTCGCCGAGGCGGCCACCCCTGAGCTTCTCCGGTCGCAGGTCCAGATCATCCTGCCGAAGCTCTACGGCCTGGTCAAGGACCCCCAACCGCAGCCCACGCTGGTGATCGACCTGACCGAGTTCAAGGCGACCTTCCTGGCCTCCATCGAACGGCGGGCCAAAGAACTGGGCGCGCCCAAGTCGGTGATCGCCGAGGTCAAGGCCGAGCTGTCGGCGGCCGTCCCAAAACAGCTCGACCTGATCAAGAGCCTGCGGCTCGACCCCCAGGACCTGACCGCAATCGCCGGCTATTACCACACCTATCAGTCCGGCCTGGCCGGCGCGGCGGTCCTGGCGATCGTCCTGATCATCCTGATCGTCGTCCTCGC
>DASXUT010000068.1 GCA_036504675.1 Bacillota bacterium
TGCCCCTGGCCGGGCATCGTCGGCCGGTCGTTCTCCTCCAGCCGGAAGTACCGGCCCGGTGTCGACAGGTTGAAGTACTGGGTGGCGTTCTCGGTCGTCCCGAAGTCCTTCATCGCCCCGGTCCCCTTGATCCGCTGCATCGCTTCCTGGAAGAGCATGTTGTGGGCCTCCTCGCGGTTGAGGAGGAAGTCGATGACGTCGCGGACCCCGCCGTCCTGGATCTGGCGGTAGAGGTACTCGTAAACCACCTTGGCCCGGAGCTCGGCGGCGGCGTCAGACGTGAGGTCGGTGATGAGGTCGCCGGTGACGTTGACGTAGGCCGCCGTCCAGGGGACCCCGGAGGAGTCGACGAGCAGCGGGGCCGTCCCGGAGACGACGTGCATCTCGGCCGTGCCGCTGGTGACGTCCTTGGCCGAGACCGTATCGCCGTTCAAGAGCTTGACCGTGGTGGCGACGATCTCCATGTGCGAGATCTCTTCGGAGCCGATGTCCATCAGGAGGTCCTTGATCGCCGGGTCGGTGCAGGCCATGGCCTGGCCGATGTACTGCATGGCCGCCGTCAGTTCACCGTTCCCTCCACCCAGCTGCTCCACGAGCATCGCGGCGTAGGTCGGATTCGGTCCGTCGACCCTGACGTTATGGAGCAATTCTTTATCGTGCTTGAACAAATAACCAGCCCCCTTATCGCCTTGGTTCGTTTGTGGGCTTGCGCCCGTATCTCTAGTCTTCCCACTCGGCCAGCGACCACGCCGGTCTCATGGTTGACATAAGGCTCGGACCGGTCACGTTGCCCGGGGCGCCCGGCCGCCGGCCCGGTTTTTCGATTTTTCTAAAAAGGACAAGCCATCGAAAAGGAGTCCGAACTTCAGCTGAGAACTTTCCATACACAAATAAATCCGGTGTCCGGCCCGCCGCCGACCCGGGGGGCCGGTCGCGTTCCAGGCCATCGGGGCAAAGGAGGAGACCGTCTTGAGGACTTCCGCCGAGTACCTCTCCCGCCTGCAGGGGATGAGAAAGAACGTGCACATCGGGGGCGAGTTGGTCGGCCGCGGCGACCCGAGATTAGCGCCCGGGATCAAGGTCCTGTCGATGACCTTCGACCTCGTCGACGACCCCAAGTTCAAGGACCTGCTCACGGCGACCTCGCACCTGACCGGGAAGCGGATCAACCGCTATTGTCACATCCACCAGTCCCCGGAGGACCTCCTGAAGAAGCAGGAGATGACCCGGCTGCTCTGCCAGAAGTCCGGCGGTTGCATCCAGCGGTGCATGGGGGTCGACGCCCTCAACGCCCTGTCGGTGGTTACCTTCCTGACCGACATGGCCCACGGGACCGGCTACCACCAGCGCTTCCTGGAGTACCTGAGGGAGTATCAGGAGAACGACTGGGTGGCCAACTGCGCCCAGACCGACGTCAAGGGCGACCGACTGAGGCGGCCCCACGAACAGGTGGACCCCGACCTCTACCTGCACGTCGTGGAGAAGCGGCCCGACGGCATCATCGTCCGCGGGGCCAAGGCCCACAACACCATGGCCCCCTATGCCGATGAGATCATCGTCGTTCCCACCCGGTTCATGGGTGAGAAGGACAAGGATTGGGCGGTGGCCTTCGCCATCCCGGCCGACACCGAAGGCCTCCACCTAGTCTGTCGGACGACCTCGCCGCGCCCGCGCCTCCAGCTCAAGGCCAGCGCCTCCGAACTGGGCGTGGCCGACTCCTTCTCCATCTTCGACGATGTCTTCGTCCCCTGGGAGCGGGTCTTCATGTGCGGCGAGTATGAGCAGGCCGGCTACCTGGCCGGGCTCTTCGCCGCCTACCATCGTCACAGCTACACCGGGTGCAAGCCGGCCACGACCGACATCATGATGGGGGCCACCGCCCTGGTGGCCGAGTACAACGGCATCGCCAAGGCCCCTCATGTCCGCGACAAGCTGGCCGAGATGATCACCGTCGCCGAACTGGTCTACGGGGCCGGCATCGCCGCGGCGGTTAAGTCGCAAAGGGCCCCGTCGGGAACCCAGGTGCCGGACTTCATCTTCGTCAACGCCGGCCGCTACCACGCGGGGGTCAACATCTACCACGAATTCGAGACCCTGGCCGAGATCGCCGGAGGCCTGCCGGCCACCCTTCCCTACGAAGAGGACTTCTTCAATGACCTGACCGGGCCGCTGCTCCACAAGTACATCATGCGCAACCCGGCGATCACCGCCGAGAACCAGCACCGGCTATTCCGGACAATCAGCGACATGATCGTCTCGGCCACCGGCGGCGTCGCCCAGGTGGCCGGGGTCCACGGCGGCGGCTCGCCAATCATGGAGAAGATCGCCCTGGTCCTGCAGTACGACCTGGACGCCAAGAAGCAGTTGGTCAAGGACCTGGCGGGGATCAGGGAGTAGGGCTCCGAACCGGACCTCAGTTTTATCCGGCGTTCACCCGTCGCTGTAGCAATCAAGAACCTCCCTTAATATGCTAATCGTAGGAAAGACATTCCTCTCTTGGCGAGGATAGGAAAGGCCCTGAGAAGCCCCGGGCGCGCGACGGCGGGGCCCCTCGCGGGGTCCCGCCGTGCTCAAGGAGCGAGGATCCGGCCGCGGATCTGGCTCTGACCGTCACTACGGGGATGTGGGCGACAGGACTTCGAAGATTTGGGGTGGGAAGATCGTTGGGAAGGGGGCGGCGATGAAGCCCTCACAGAGCGTCCCGAGCTCTCGACAGGTCGGCGGTACAGGACAATAGCCGAAGGACCCGACCAGAAGCTGCACCCAACCCTCGCTCTTGACGATGGCTCGAAGGCCGATGGTCACGCAGATCTCGAAGTCTTCGTTTTCTTTGATGAACTTCGCCCCGAGACAGGTGAAGCTGACCACTTCGATGTGACCGAACATGACCGCGGGGTTGGGCATGAACAGCAGGACGTCCTTCTGGAAGCAGATGCAGTCCTGGGGAATGTTGATGGTGAAGGTCATGCCCGTGGCGTCGGTGAAGGTCACGGTGACCGGGCCGCAGATGCTGGCAATCACCCTTCGTAGGAGCGGCTCCCCAGGCACCGGCAGGATCGTGATCGGACCGACCGTGGCCGTACCGGCGGTGCAACTAACCACAATGAACGGAGGTACGGGCTCCGGGGACGCTGGGTAGATTTCCGCGCAGTCTTCGTCCAACTCGAAACAGAAGCTCTCACACTCCACGTTCGAGCAGGAATCGAAGACTTTCTTCACATCGATGCAGACGATTTCGGTGAAGTGCGGTGGATGGTGGCCAGGCGGAACGGGGCCCGGGATGGTCGGGTGATCAATCGAATGCATGGACTCAGGCATGGATTGTTTTCCACCTCCTTTCATGGACCGAGTGGGAGTCGGCGGGTCGTCTCCGTCAAGTGTCAAAGCCGGGCTCGGTTACAGAATATGCTAATTCCCATTTGATGGTGAGGGCTCCTGGCTGCTTCGGATGACTCTCCCGGACAATGTCCAAGAAGCCAAGGACCCGGACTCTCCCCTCGAGAGTCCGGGTCCTTGGCTGCGACCCGGCATGTGCCGGGCGACGGCTCGACTGGTGGTTCTAGTGCATCTTCTTCTTGGCCACCCGGAGGACGATGCGGGCCATGGTCTCCTTCTCATCCGGCTTGGCTTCTTCCCACATCGCCTTGGCCATGGACTCTTGGGGCGAGTCGGGACTGACGAAGTTCTCGGCCAGGTTGCCGAGGCTGATCATCCCCTTGACAATCTGGTCGTCGGAGACGCCGTGCTCAATGCCGTCCTTGATGGTCGAGGCCAGTTTCTTCGGGAAGAATTGCTGTTCCGACATCGGTTTTGCACCCCTCTTAGACAAAACTTGGGCCCAGGGCGGGCCACGTCGCCTTGCCCTGAGCCTATTATCTGCCAATTGGAGGTCTCCGAAACCCGGCTTTTGATTGGAAAGAGCCAGTGCATCGCGGCGGAGACAGTCTGCCTTCAGTGAGCGGTGAGGTCCACACCGCCATTGGAGGTTTTGATCGTGACCTGGACGCCGCCGCCGTTGAGGGCCGAGTCAAAGGACTGACGGCTTTCTTCCTTCGAGATCTTGCCGCTGAGGTTGGTGTTGATGTTGCCGAAGCTGGTCTCAGCGTGGATGGCGACCTTGGACGAGTCCGGAAAGCTCACGTTGACCGCGCCGAATCTGGTCCGCAGGTCATAGGCGCCGACCACCGGGTAGCTCGTGGAGAGGTTGATCGCCCCGTTGGAAGTCTCGGCGGTCACCTCCGCCCTGGAGTCGACGATCTCGATCGCTCCGAAAGAGGTTCGAGCGGTGACGTCCTTTCCGGGGCGGCGGATGTGGACCGAGCCGTTGGATGTCCTGGCCTCGACCTTCCCGCCGACGTCATTGACCTCGACGGCCCCGAAACTCGACCTGGCGCTGACATCGCCCTTGACGTCGCTGATGTTCACCGCGCCGTTGGCATTGACGACCGTCACCGACCCGGCCCCTTCCTCCACGGTGACCTCGCCGAACTGGTTATCGACGACGGCGTCGCCGGCGAACCCGTGGACGGTGACCTTGCCGAACTCGTTATCGATGTCGACGGCTCGGCCGGTGGCCACCTCGACCTCGCCGAACTGGTTCTTGACGGCGACATCGAGCCCTTCCGGGAGGCCGACGGTCAGGTCGACCGAAGCCAGGTTGAACTTGTTGATCCCCAACCCCGCGAAGTCTTCCGGCAGGGTCACGGTGACCTCGGCCAGAGTCCCGGTGACGGTGGTCGTCACCTTGGTCGCCTCGGCGTTGCGATTGGCCTCTTCCTGAGTGGTGCCGTTGCCGGTGACGGTGGCATCGACGGTGATCTGGTCGGCGGCCGCGCCCGCCTTGACCCTGACTTTACCGACTGGGTTCTTGATCGTGACGGCCTTGACTTCCTTACCGATGGTCAGATCCTGGACGGCATTCCGACTGGCGTGGGAGAGGTTGATCGAGCCGATCCGGATGCCGGACAGCTTGAACCCGCTCCAGCTGACCGGCCCGAGCATCGCCCCGACGAGGCCGATGACAACGACGATCACGGTGACCACGGTGACGCCGGACTCGACGTGGAAGGGGACCACAGTCTTCCCGCTTTTAGTGGCCCGGTCGGCCAGGACGGCCCGGGCGATCAGCTCGACGCCGAGGGCCAGCGGGAGTAAGGGCCAGTAAGTCCAGAAGAGATCGGCCGTCTGGGTG
>DASXUT010000069.1 GCA_036504675.1 Bacillota bacterium
GCGGGTTGTCGCGCTCTTCCTTGGTCGTCGCCTCGGCGACCCGTCCGGGTTGGCCGGCGGTCCGGGCGCAGACCGCTTCCGCCGCCGTTCGGTCGAAGAATCGCTTCTCCTCGCCCTTGAACCAGCGGCCTTCGTACCGGCCGGCCTCGGGTGAGGTGAACTCGGCCAGCACTTCCCAGAAATCCCGGGCGGCGAAGCTCGCCGCCTCGGCTTCCCGGGCCACGATCATCGCCAGGGTCGGCGTCTGCACCCGCCCGACCGAGTAAACCCCGCCGGCCTTACAACTGAAGGCCCGGGTGGCATTGATCCCGATCAGCCAATCCCCGCGGGCCCGGCACTCGGCCGAGCGGAACAGGCGGTCGTACTCTGAGGACGGTCGGAGCTCGGCGAACCCGCGTCGAATGGCCTCTTTGGTCAGGGACGATACCCACAGGCGACGGGCCGGCAGCTCGAGGCCAAGGATCTCGGTGATCTGCCGGAAGATGAGCTCCCCTTCCCGGGCGGCATCGCAGGCGTTGACCAGGCCGGCCGCCCGCCCGGCCAGCCGGCCGATGATCCCCAGGCGCTCCGCCGCCCCGGCCGCCGGCCGCAGGCGGAAAGCCGGGATGATCGGCAGGGTCTCCAGTCTCCACTTAGCCAGGGCCGGATGGTAATCCTGGGGTTCGCACAGCTCGGCTAGGTGGCCGACGGCCCAGGTCAAGAGCCAGTCTCGGCTCTCATAGTAGCCTTGGCGAGTCCTGAAGCCGCCCAGAGCCTCCACTATGGCCCGAGCCGCACTGGGCTTCTCCGTCAGGATGAGGTCCAACCAAACACCGCTCCCCCCAAAGACCCGTGCAAGCCGGCCGCTCGCGGGCCGAACCGTCAAAACGGCGGGAGGGGCATCACCCCTCCCGCCGGCCGTTTACTAGCTCTTGTCCTTGTCCTGGCCTTTCTGCCCGGTCAGGAGGTCGCTGAAGACGTCTCCGATGGTGGCCAGCCCCCCACCTTCCGCTTCGGGTTTGGCCTTCTGCTCGTATTCGGCCCGGTCCCTGTCCTCCTCGGCTTCGCGCAGCGAGAGGCTGATCCGGTGAGCCTGCGGGTTGACTCCGAGGACCTTCACCTTGACCTCCTGCCCCACGCTGACGACCTCCTCGGGCTTGGCGACGCGCCGGTCGGCCAATTGCGAGATGTGGACCAACCCGTCGATGCCCGGCTGGAGTTCGACGAAGGCACCGAAGGGGGCCAGCCGGACGACCTTGCCGGCGACCACGGAGCCCTCGACGTAGCGTTCCTGGATGCTCGTCCACGGGTCGGGCAGGATCTGCTTATAGCCCAAGGAGATCCGCTCGTTCTCGCGGTCGACCTTGAGCACCTTGACCTTGATCTCCTGGCCTTCGTGGACGACCTCCGATGGATGCTTGACCCGGCCCCAGGACAGCTCGGACACGTGGAGGAGCCCGTCGACACCGCCGAGATCGACGAAGGCACCGAAGTCGGTCAGACGCTTGACCACACCCGTGCGGACCTCGCCTTCGTTGATGTTCCTCCAGGTCTCCTCACGCAGACGCCGCTGTTCCTCTTCGAGGATCAGCTTCCGGGACAGGATGACCTGGTTGCGAGGCCGATCGAGCTCGATCACCCGGACCTTGATCTCCTGCCCGACGAAGGGCTTGAGGTCCTTGACAAAACCGCGCGAGACGTGGGAGGCCGGGATGAACCCGCGGACGCCGGCGTCGACGATCAACCCGCCCTTGACCTCCGCGGTCACCGGGACCTCGATCGGCTCACCGCTCTCGTGGACGGCCTGGAGGTGCTTCCAGGCGTCCTCGTCGTCGGCCCGGCGCTTCGACAGGATGACGTTGCCGTCCTGCCCTTCGACGTTCTTGATCACCACGTTTATCTCATCCCCCACCTTGACCATGTCGGCGGGGGTTTGATTATCCTTCAGACCTAGTTCCCCGACGGGGATAATCCCCTCGGACTTGTAGCCGACGTCGACCATGACCCCTTCGTCGCCGACCGAGACGACCTTGCCGCGGACCAGTTCCCCGTTCTTCAGGTCCCGGAGGGCCTTCTCCATCTCCGCCTGTCCCTCGGTCATGCTCTCGACCTCGGGGGCCGCGACCTTCTCCTCTTCCTTCGCCGGCTCTGACGGCTCGGCCGTCCTGGCTTCCTCCCGTTCCGCTTCCGGCTCCTTGCCCTCGTCGAGTTCCTTCATCATGGCGACGACCTCCTCTGTGATCCAGTCCGGCGTAGAGGCCCCGGCCAGGATGGCCACGGTCTCCGCCCCGGAAAACCAGCCCGGCTCGACTTCAGCCGCTGATTCCAAATGATAAGTGCGAGCCCCCGCGGCCCGGCTGATCTCCGCCAATTGGCGAGTGTTGGCCGAATGCCGGCCGCCGACGACCAGGACCACGTCGGCCCCACCGGCCAGTTCCCTGGCCTCCGCCTGGCGGTCGAGGGTGACCCGGCAGATCGTCGGTTCGACCCTGACCTCGCGGGCCTTTTCCCGCAGGGCCTCGACGACCGCCTCAAGCTTGGCCGCCGGTTGCGTGGTCTGGGAGAGGACGCCGACCCGATCCATGGGGGGCATCTTCCGGATGTCCTCCGGCCCGTCGACGACGACGGCCTTACCCCCGGTCCACCCGACGACCGACTGGACCTCGGTGTGCTTTGGGTCGCCGACGATGACCACCGTGTAGCCCTCTTCCGAGAGCCGGGCGGCGGCTTCCTGGGCTCGCTTGACCAGCGGGCAAGTGGCGTCGCAGACGACAAGACCCTTACGCCTGACCTCCTCGGCTAGGCCCGGGGATACGCCATGCGAAGGGAGGAGGACCGCGCCGCTTTCGATCTCATCGAGTCCGACGGCTTCTTTGACCCCGCGCGCAGCCAGAGCCTCGACGACCGGCCGATTGTGGATGACCGGCCCCAGACTATGTCCGCCGCCGTCGTTGGCCATCTGCTCGGCCATCTCGACCGCTCGGCGTACGCCGAAGCAGAAACCGGCGTTCTTGGCGAGCGTGACCCGCAAGCCCTCACCCCGTCGCTTTCTTCTGGTCGATCTCGATCAGTGAGGCGATCTGCTCCATCACCGCCGCCCCGACCCTTTCGAGATCGCCGGGGCTGAGCTTCACCCCGCAGAGGTCGGGGAAGGTCATCGCCGGTCCGAGGCGGAAGCGCAGGGTCTTGAAAAGGCCGTAATCTCCGGTCGCCGCCGCCGGGCAGATGGGAGCCCCTGACTTCAGGGCCAAGAGGGCCAACCCGGGCTCGGCCCGGCCGAGTCTCCCAGTCCGGCTGCGGGTTCCCTCGGGGAACATCCCGACGACCTTCCGCTGTTCGAGGAGTTCGAGGGTCCGGCGCAGGGCCCCGCGGTCCGGCTTGCCCCGCTTGACCGGGTAGGCCCCCAGCCAGCGTAGGGCGGAAGAGAAGAGCGGGGCCCGAAATAACTCCACCTTCGCCATGAAGTAGACCGGCCGGTCCACGGCGCAAGCCATGTTCACCGGGTCCATCCAGTGGACGTGATTCGAAACCAGAAGAACAGGCCCCTCCTTGGGCAGGTTCTCCCGACCGTAAACGCGCCACCGGGAGAACAGCCGGAGATAGAGTCGGAAGAAGCCCCTGACGAACTGATAGAACAAGTTAACTCTCCCCCGGCGAGCCCGCTCCCGAGGCGACGGCCCGTCCGCACGCACAAAGCATGCTCTCGACCATCTGGTCGATGGTCAGCTCCGACGAGTCTACCTCGACCGCGCCGAGCGCCTTGCGCAGGGGCGCGACGGCCCGTCCGCTGTCGATTTCGTCCCGGCGGGCGATGTCCTGACGGACCGAAGGCAGGCTGACCTCAAAGCCCTTCCGGCGAAGTTCTTCGAAGCGCCGTCTGACCCGTTCCTCCAGAGAGGCCGTCAGATAAAACTTGACCTCAGCGTCGGGCAGGACGTTCGTCCCGGCGTCGCGGCCATCCATGACGACCCCTCCATGCTCGGCCATGGCCCTCTGCTGTTCGACCAGGCGGCGGCGGACGGCGGGCACCTTGGCCACGTCGGACACGGCGGCGTTGACCTCCGGGGCCCGGATGGCCTCGGTGACGTCCTCGCCGTCAAGGACGACCCGGTAGAGTCCGTCGGGAAGATCCGGTTTGGTCAACCTGATCAGACTCGCCGCGGCCAATCGACCGAGGGCCTCTTCATCGGCCAGGTCGACCCGCCGGCGTAGAGCCTTGAGGGTCAATGCTCGGTACATCGCTCCGGTATCGATATACAGATAACCAAGACGCTTGGCGATGCTCTTCGCGGCGGTGCTCTTCCCCGCGCCGGCCGGCCCGTCGACAGTGATCCGGATCCCCTTCTCCATCCGTTTCCTCCCGTGCAAGGGTAACCTTCACTGTGATTCGACGTGCCCCCGGACATTCCTTTATGGGCGTAGTATTTGCCCGCCACCCACCGTGGATGCAGACTCGCCCTGTCGTGCCTGCTATCGAGATGTTGCAGGGACACCAAGAACGGGCCCGCAGGCCCGTCGGTCTTTCGCCCGCCCAAGCCGCTCAGCGCCCCTCCTGCGCAGCCAAGAGCACTTTTCGACGAGGCCTCTCACGGCCCTTTCGTCTTGACCCGTCCCATCAGGGCGATGTCCCGCCGGCAGATGACCTCCGTGCCGATCACCGGCTCGGTCACTCCGGACGACGCCCGGCTGACGCGGAACCTCAACTCACTGCGGTAGCTGGCGCCGTCGATCTCCAACAGGTCGCCGTCCTTGACCGGGATGGTCACTTCAGCTCGGCTGAAACGGGCCACCGGTTGACCGTTGACGAGGACCACGGCCGAGTCGGCCGAGTTGCGTCCTTCCAGGCGGAGTACCAACCAGGGCCCCTGAAGAGAAGGCTTGGCCACGCTCGACCGTGCGCCGACGGCGCCGGCGACGCCTTCGTCGGCCAAAGCGACGTCCAGGCTGACCCCCTCGAGGCGATCGACGTAACTGAGGTACCGTCGGGCCTCGTCCCTGGCCAAGAAGGTCTGGGCAACGACCAGCAGGACACAGAGGGCGATGGTCACCCGCAGGAGCGATCCCTCGACCCGCTGCGTCCATGTTTTGTACCTTTGCCGGCGCGACATGGTGCAAAGGCCCCCCCGGACGGGCCCGGGGGCCCGTACCCCTATTCATATGAGTCCGGGCGGGACCTTATACTCCTGAGTTTGGGCGGGACACCTCATCCTCCCGGGCCTCGTGGGACGAGGCGTCCTCTCAGCCCCGTGGGTCGGTCGCCGCATGCTCGCCGGCCAAGCGCCCGCTGGCGAAAGCCGCCTGGATGTTGTAGCCGCCGGTGTAGCCGTCGACGTCAAGGACCTCGCCGCCGAAGTATATCCCATTGACCAGGCGCGATCCCATCGTCCCCGGGTCGACTTCGGTCGTCGCCACCCCGCCGGCGGTGATGATCGCCTCTTTCAGCGGCCTGGTCGCGGTAATGGTCAGGGCCAACCCCTTGAGCAGCGTGCCCAGGTGCCTGCGCTCGTCCCTCGTGACCTGGTGGGCCGGCTTCTCCGGGTCGATTCCGGAGAGGCGGACCACCGGGTCGATCAGTAACCTCGGCAGCAGAGCGTCGAGGCAGTTCTTGAAGGCCTTGCGCGACCGTTCCCCGAGGTCTCGCTGGAGCCTCAGGTCCAGCACCTCCAAGTCGAGGGCCGGCTTGAGGTCGATGGTCAGCTTGACCGGGCCGCGACCGGCGGCCAGTTCGAGCCCGGCGGCTCGGCTCAGGGTGAGAATGATGGGGCCGGACACGCCGTAATGGGTGAAGAGCATCTCGCCGAACTCCTCGCCAACCGCCTTCCCCTGCCGGTTCCAGGCCGTCGCCCTCACGTTGCGCAGGCTCAGTCCCTGGACGCCGGCAACCCAGTCCTCCGCGGCGACCAACGGGACCAGGGCCGGCCTGATCGGCACGACGGTGTGGCCGGCGGCCGCGGCGAAGGCATAGCCGTCCCCGGTCGAACCGGTTCCCGGGTAGGAGGCGCCTCCCGTGCAGACGACCACCCGCTCGGCTTCGACCACCCCTTCGACCGTCCGGACGCCGGTCACGGCTCCGCGTTCGATGATGAGCCCGGTACAGTCCTGATTCAGCCGGACCTCGACCTGCCCCCGACGAAGGTAGCGGTCGAGGGCGTCGATGACGTCAAAGGCGCGGTCGGAGACGGGAAAGACCCGATCGCCCCGCTCGACTTTGGTTTCGACCCCCAACCCGGCGAAGAAGGCGCGCGTGGCGTCGGCGTCCCAGGCGGCCAGGGCTCGATATAGGAAGCGGCCGTTGCCGGGCATCCCCGCGACCAGACCGGCCAGGTCGGTCGCATGGGTCAGGTTGCACCGGCCTTTACCGCTGATCCCCAGTTTGCGGCCGAGGCGACGGTTCTTCTCCAGGAGGATGACCCGGGCCCCCAGCTCGGCTGCCCGTCCGGCGGCCATGCAACCGGCCGCCCCTCCCCCGACCACGGCGACGCGGACCCGGCCGCCGTCCTTGACCCCCATGTCCCCGGCGCCCTCCCGCTTCAAGCCCGCTCCAGTGCCTGATCTAGGTCGGCAATGAGGTCCGCCGGGTCCTCGAGGCCGACCGACAGTCGGATCTGCTCCTCCCCGATAGCCAGTCCGGCCCGCTCACCGGGACTCAGGTTGCGATGCGAGGTCTTGGCCGGATGGGAGACGGTCGTGAACACATCGCCCAGACTCGGCACGAATTCGACCAGCCGGAGGGCTCCGATGATCCGCCCCGCCGCCCCCACCCCGCCCCGCGGCTCGAAGCTCAACATCCCCCCGAAGCCCCGGGACAACACTCGTTGGGCCAACGAGTACTGATGGTTGTCCGGCAGGCCCGGGTAGTTGACCAGCGCCACCCGCGGGTGAACGCTCAGGTGCTTGGCCACGGTCAGGGCCGTGGACGATTGGCGGGCCATCCGGACAGCCAGCGTCCGCAGGCCCCGAAGGACCAGCCAGGCGCCGAAAGGGTCGAGGGTCGGACCGAAGTCGATTGCGGCCGACCTGGCCTTCTTCACCGCATCGCGCGGCCCGCAGAGGACCCCGGCGGTGACGTCGCCGTGTCCATTGAGGTACTTGGTCGCGCTGTGGACGACCAGGTCGGCCCCGTGCTCCAGGGGCCGACAGTGATACGGGCTGGCGAAGGTGTTGTCGCAGACGAAGACGAGGCCGCGCCTTCGACAGATCTCGGCCAGTCGTTCGAGGTTGCAGAGGCGCATCGTCGGGTTGGAGATCGTCTCGGCCAGGAGGACCCGGGTGGCCGGGCCGACCGCCGCCTCGACCGCTCCCAGGTCGGTCAGGTCGACCAGCCGGTGATGGTAACCGAGTCGACCCAAGGTCCCCCGGAAGAGGGCCAGGGTACCGCCGTACAGGTCCCGCGTGGCCAGGATCTCGGTCCCTGGCTCGGCCGCCGTGACCACCGTCAGGAGCAGGGCCGCCGTCCCCGAGGCCACGGCCAGACAGTCGCCGGCCCCCTCGAGGGCGGCCACCACCGACTCCAGCGAGGCCTGGTTGGCCCCGGCATAGCGGGTATACATGTAGCCGGGCTCGCGCCCTTCCATGAGCTTGTCCACGTCTTCCAGTTCCTCGAAGACGTAAGCCGCGGTCTGCTCGATGGGCAGGGCCCCCGGTCGGGTCAGCGAGGCCGGCCTGGCCCGCCCGATGCCCAGCGGGAGGCTGTCAAAACGGAGATCGGTCAATGCTGATGTCCCCTTTCGGCCGGGAAAGCCGCTCGCGCCTCGGGTAAACCCCGGGCGCGAGCGCCAAGGCGTTTCTTACAAGCGTTTCGCCGGTCGGGCGGCCTATCCTTCCACGAACTTCTCGGCCACCCGGTAGACGTCCCCGGCTCCCATGGTCATGACCACGTCCCCCGGTCTCGTCTCCCGCTTCAAAAAGTCGACAATCTGGTCGAAGTCCGGGAGATACTCGACCTCGGCCCCGTTCTCGGCGATCAACCGGGCCAGATCCCGCGAGCTGACGTCACCGGGGTCTTCCTCGCGCGCGGCATAGATGTCGGTGATCACCAGGCGATCGGCCGCCGTCAGCTCTCGGGCGAAAGCCCCCATCAGATCCCTGGTCCGGGAGTAAAGGTGCGGCTGGAAGACGCACCACAGCCGGTTGGCCTCAAGGCGGCGGGCGGCCTCCAGGGTCGACCGGATGGCCGTCGGGTGATGGGCGTAGTCGTCATAGACGGTCACGCCGCCGCGCGCGCCCTTGGCCTCGAACCGGCGATGGGCCCCCCGGAAGTCGCCGAGGGCCTCGGCGGCCGTCTGGGGAACCACCCCCAGCCGCGCGCCGACGGCCAAGGCCGCCAGAGCGTTGGACACGTTGTGACGGCCGGGGACCTTCAGCTCGACCCGGGCCACCGGCCGTCCGTCAAGGACGGCCTTGAACGACGCGTAAGGCGTCCCCCCGAAATCGATCCCCGTCGCCCGCCAGCGGGCGGCGCCGTCGATGGCGTAAGACACCACCTCGGCCTTCACCGACGGCCCGATCCCGATCACCCTCGGGTCGTCGTGGTTGAGGATGACGGCCCCGTCCGGCCGCACCGTCTCGGCGAAACGCCGGAAGGCCGCGGCCACGTTGGAGAGGCTCTTGAAGTAGTCGAGGTGGTCGTCGTCGATGTTCAGGATGGCCGCGACCCGGGGACGGAGGGCCAGGAAAGACCCGTTGAACTCGCAGGCCTCGGCGACGAAGTACGGTGAGTCCCCGACCCTGGCGTTGCCCCCGAGTTCCTCGACCTCTCCGCCGACCAGGACGGTCGGGTCGAGCCCGGAACGCTCGAGGATGACGCCGACCATGGCCGTGGTCGTGGTCTTCCCGTGAGTCCCGGCCACGGCGACTCCCCAGTCGACTCTGCTCATCAACAGGCCGAGGAGCTCGGCCCGGGTCAGGACGGGCAAGCCAAGTTCGGCGGCCCGGGCCAGCTCGGGGTTGCCGGGCCGGACCGCGGCGGTATAGATGACGAGGTCCGCTCCGTCGACGGCCTCCGCTCGGTGGCCGACGGTGAATCGGACCCCCATGTCCCGCAGCTTGTCGGTGATCGGCGAGGCCTTCAGGTCGGACCCCGAGATCGCGTAACCGTACCGTCGCAGGACCAGGGCCAGGCCGCTCATGCCGATTCCGCCGAGCCCGATGAAATGGATCCGGCGGACGGGGCGTCGGGATACGTCTTCGAACATCCTGCCCGGTGCACCTCCGGGGGCGGATCCGCGGCCCACGCCCGCAACGGGAGCCTTGGGACCCGTCTGGCAGTCTATTCTATTATCCCGCCCCTGACCCGGTGATATGCGGCCCGGACGGCCTGGGCTCACCCGGCGCCGGCCAGGAAGTCGATCACTTCCCGCTCGCCGCCGGCCACCAGGGCCGCCCCAGCCCTGACCGTCGCGTAAGTCCTGGCGGCCAGGCCGCCGGTGTAGTCGCGCTCAGCCACCGGGGTCTTCTCGACCATGACCACCGTCTTCCCGCGAGCCTCGCTCTCGGCGACGGCGGTGAGGTTGGCCAGGTTGCCGTGACCGAAGGGGACGTCGGTGACGACGACCACGTCGGCCGAGTCCATCAGCTGGAGGTTGCGCCGCCGGGCCTCCTCGGGGATGGCCGAGAACGGGGGCGCGTCGACCGTCGTCACCCCAAGGGTCTTGGCCAGACGCCAGTCGCTGTCGCCGACGTTCAGGACCCCGACCGAGACCGCGTACCCCAGGGTGGTCAGTGACTCGATCAGGTTGCCCGAGGCTCCCCCACCGCCGACCACGTGGACGCGCCGGCGACGGCGAGCCACGGTGGCCTGCCCGGCCGACCCGGGCAACAGGGTCACCTGCGGGTCGCCGGTCAGCGGATGAACCCCGAGGGCCACCCCCGGCCCATAGGCCCTCCGCAGATTATCCGACGTCAGGACCTCCCGCGGAGTTCCGTGGGACAGGACCCGGCCCGAGGTCAAGAAGACCATCTCCTGGCAATACAAAGCAGCCAGGTTGAGGTCGTGGAGGACGATCACCACCGACAACCCGGCCTCCCGGTTTAGCCTTCGGAGCAGGTCGAGGACCTCGAGCTGGTGGCCGGGGTCGAGGTGCGAGGTCGGCTCGTCGAGGAGCAGCACGGTCGGCTCCTGGGCCAGCGCCCGGGCGAGGGCCACCCGCTGGCGCTCACCCCCGCTCAACTCGCCGACGATGCGTCCGGCCAGGGACAGGGTCGACGTGAAGCGCATGGCCTGGTTGGCCACCTCGAGGTCCCGCGCCCCCTCTCGCCGCGAGCGCGCCAGGTGGGGCAGACGCCCGAGGAGGACCACCTCTTCCACCGTGAACGCCAGCTCCGAGCGGTCATCCTGCTCGACGACGGCCATCTCTCTGGCCACCTCTTCCGGGCGCAGCCGATAGAGGTCTCTCCCGTCCAGCAGCACCTCTCCGCGCCTCGGCCGGAGCACCCGGCTGAGGGTCCGGACCAGCGTCGACTTGCCCGAGGCGTTGGGGCCGACCAGGCCGACGAAGCCCCCCTTCGGAACCTCCACGTCGACTTGATGGAGGACGTCCGCCCCGCCATAGGAGCAGGTCACCTGGCGGGCTCCAAGGACGGTCACCGACCTCACCTCGCTCACCCCCCAGCCCCCCGCCGCGACCGGCGAAGCAGATAGATGAAGAACGGCCCGCCCAGAAGGGCGGTGATGATGCCGACCGGGATCTCCGATGGCGGAATCAGCGTCCTGGCCACCAGATCGGCCAGGATCAGAAGGATCGCCCCGGCCAGTCCGGAGGCCGGAAGGAGCAGGCGGTGGTCCGGCCCGACGATCAGGCGGATGGCGTGCGGGATGACCAATCCGACGAAACCGATCACCCCGCTGGCGGCCACGGCCGCCCCGGTGGCCATGGTGGTCGCCACGAGCAGCCATCGTTTCAAGCGTTCCACGCTGATCCCCAGGTGCTCGGCGGCCTCCTCCCCGAGGAGGAGGGCGTTCAGGTCACGGGCGTGGTAAGCCAGGATCCCCACCCCGACGAGGATGTACGGGGCAGCCGCGATGACGTGCTCCCAGCCCCGGCCGGAGAAGCCGCCCATCAGCCAGAAGACGATCTGGCGGAGGTCCCTCTGGGAGAAGACGGTCACCGCCGAGACCAGGGCCGACAGAAGGGCCCCAACGGCCACCCCGGACAGGAGCAGGTCGGTCACCGGCACCCGGGAGCCGCGTCTGGCCAACCGGTAGACGGCGAATACGGCCGCGGTGGCGCCGGCGAAAGCCAACAAGGGAACGGCCCCGATGGTCGCCACCGTGGTCTCCAGGTGGAGGGCGATGCCCAGGGCGGCGCCGGCGGCCGCCCCCGAGGACACGCCGATCAGGTACGGGTCGGCCATCGGGTTGCGAAAGAGCCCCTGGAAGGCGGTGCCCGAGACGCCCAGGGCCAGACCGACCAGAGCGGCCAGGGTCACCCGGGGCAGGCGAACGACCAGGATGATCATGGCCGTCGTCTCCTTGACCGAACCCTGCAGCCTGGGGCCGACCAGGGGGAGGTGGGACAGGATGGCGCGAACGGTCTCCCCCAGCGGGATGGGCACCGTCCCCAGGGCCGTGCCCAGAAGGGCGCTGGCGACCAGGCCGGCCGCCAGAAGCCCCAGGACGGTCGCTTGTTTGGCCCTGGTCTTCATCCCCTCACCTCCCCGCCCCTCAGTCAGCCGTCACTTGACCACGTCCGGATGGAGCAGCTTGGCCACCGTCTGGACACCGTCGACGATCCGTGGTCCGGGGCGAGAGACGATGTCGGGATCGACGGTGTAGACCCGCCCCGTCTTGACCGCCTTGAGCTTGTCCCAGCCCTTCATGGCCTTGAGTTGGTCGAGCAAGGTCCGGTCGATCAGCGGGACGATGATCACATCCGGGTCCCTGGCGATCAGGGCCTCCAGGTTGAACTGAGGGTAATCCTGCTTGGCGTCGGCGGCGATGTTCCGTCCGCCGGCCAGAGTGATCAGGTCGTCGATGAACGAGCCCGGTCCGACCGTGTAGAGCATCCGGTCGAGGACCCAGAAGACGGTCGGCCGCTTGTCGGCCGGCACCGAGGCTACCTGAACCTCCACCCCGGCCAGTCTCTTCTCCATCGCCTCGGCCAGTTGGCCGGCCTTGCCTGAGGTCCCGGTGATCCGGCCGACCAGCCTGATGTCGGCCATGGCGTCCTTGACCTTATTGGCGTTGAGGATGAAGACGTTTATCTTGTACCCTTCCAGCTTCTTGACGATCTCGCTCTGGGCCGTCCCGACGGCCAGGACGAGGTCGGGCTGAAGGGCGACCATCTTCTCGAAGTTGGGGCTAAGGGCGTCCCCGACCTTCTCCCGCTTGCCCGCCTCGGCCGGGTAGTTGTCGTAGTTCGAGACCCCGACAACCCGGTCGCCAAGGCCCAGGGCGAAAAGGATTTCGGCGTTGGAGGGAGCCATCGAGATGATCCGCTCCGGCCGGCCTTTCAACTCGACCTGGCGCCCGGCGTCGTCGGCCACGGCGGTAGCCTTTGGAGCGACCAGCGAACAGGCTCCGCCGGTCATGGCGAGGAGGGTGGACAATATGGCGATGACCACCCGGCGGAGGATCAGGGCCCGGCGCGCACCGGCCAATGACGGCTGATTCACGGATGAAGACCACCTTTCCAGTCTGACTGAGGCCACCGGCTTGCCGGTGGCGACGCGGAAAAAACGGACCCCGGCTCACCCTCTTCGGGGGGCCGGGGTCTTCAACCGTCGCGCTGATCTTGCCTCTGTCGCGCCATGGTCGCACGCCCCCTCTCCTTCGAAGGTTCGGTACGGGCCGACTGGGCAGGTCTCCTGACTTCGGGATCAACGTCGGCGGCGCGCCTTCCCGCCGACCTCTTGGTCGGCAGTGGCCGATAGCGCCTGACTCCCCCGTTACAGTGGCGGGACCGTCCGGGTTTCGCACCCGGTTCCCTATTATCCCCGGCCATGACGGCCGAGGCACCCAGCTGGTAAGGTATGCAATTTTCGCCTTGATTATATTCCGTCTGGCGGCCGCCGGTCAAGGGGCCCCTCTCGCTTCAACCCTCAGTAGGGGCGGCCTCGTTCCGGGTGTCCCCGGCCACCGGAAGCTCGCAGCGGGCGCAGTCCTCCTCGCACGGCTCCATGTGGATGAGGATGTAGGACCGCGGGAAGCGCTTCCTGATCGCCGCCTCGATGGCGTCACTCAACTTATGGACCTCGAGGATGGGCAGGCTCTTGTGGACCACCAGGTGAAGGTCGATGTGCCGTTCGGCGCCGGACCGCCGTGACCGAAGCTTGTGGAACTCCACGTAGTCGGAGGAGAACTCCTCGATGGCCGCGATGACCTGCTTCTCCTCATCCTCCGGCAGTTCGACGTCGAGCAGAGGCCGGAAAGCCGTCCTGGTGAGGTCCCAGGCGGCCTTGATGATCAGGGCGGCGACCCCCATGGCGACCAGGGGGTCCAGGATGTGCAATCCGGTCAGCTTCAAGAGGCCGAGTCCGACGGCGACCCCGGCCGAAGTGTAGACATCGGTCCGCAGGTGAAGGGCGTCCGCCTCGAGGGCGATGGACTCAGTCTCTCGGGCGACGCGGAAGAGGATCTGCGAAATGACCGTGTTGACCGCGGCCGACACCGCCATGACCACGACCCCATAACCGATGCTCTCCACGGCCCCACCGGCCATCAGCCGGCGGGCGGCTTCGATGATGATCCAGATGGCGGCGATGAAGATCAAGATCGCCTCGACGACCCCGGAGACGTTCTCGATCTTCCCGTGACCGTAAGGATGCACCTGATCCGGAGGCTTGGCCGCCTGCCTGACCGAAAAGAAGGCGACCAGGGCGGCCACCAGGTCAAGCCCAGAATGGATAGCCTCCGAGATGACGCTGACCGAGCCCATGACCAAGCCGACGGCCAGCTTCATCACAACGAGCAGGCTGTTGGACATGACCGACAGGCGGGCTGTTCTGACGCGAGGGTCCATCGGCTCTCATGCTCCTCCGGCCACGTCTCGGGGGAAGCCCTGGCAGGGCGAAGCCCAACAAAAAAGGACTCCCTTGACGTGGCAAAGTGAAGTCCCACGGGGGGCAGTATTCTGTCCCGCTGCCCATGAGGGCCCGGCACCGGATATCTCCGGCCTGACACCGCTGATTATACCATACGCTCAATGGGTGGGCAACGGTGCCTTCCGGAGGGCCAGCAGCTGGCTGACGGTGACGAACTTGAAGCCGCGGTCAGAAAGGACCTTCATGATCTGCGGGAGGGCCTTCAGGGTCTGGCCGTGGTTGACCCCTTCATGGAGGAGGATGATGTCCCCCGGAAGGGCTGCCTCGGTCGCCCGCCGAGTGATCTTGTCACTCCCGGGTGCATAAGCGTCGCTGGGGTTGGTCGTCCAGGTCCACAGGATGATATCGTAGCCGAGGCTCTTGACCACCGAGATGAGATGAGGGTTGTACGCCCCGCCCGGCGGCCTGAAGACCTTGGTCTGATACCCGGAGACGTCGCCGACCAGCGCGGCCGTCTTCTCGATCTGCCGGACGATTTCTCCCTCCGGCAGGTGACTCAGGTTGTACTGGTGGGAATAGGTGTGATTGCCGACCTCGTGCCCGGCCGCCACGACCTGTCGGACGAGGTCGGGGTATTCCTCGACGTTCCGCCCGATAAAGAAGAAGGTGGCCTTGGCACCGTACTGGTCGAGAGCCTTCAGGACCGCCGGGGTGTACTTGGGGTCGGGGCCGTCATCGAAGGTCAGGGCAATCGCCGGTTCATCAGTGGATACGTACCAGACGAGGTCGGGGTTGCTGCCCCCGCGGGCGTTGGCCCAGACGGCCAGACTCTGGTAGGCCAGGACGATGGTCAGGCAGATCAGGGCGGCCAAAATCGTTCTGGCTTGCCGCCGGCCGACCACAAAAAAGAACAAACCTGCTCCCCCCGTCCCGGCCAGACTCCCTCACCCTTAGAGATATGGAAGAGGGACGGCTAATAGAAGGGAGCAGCCCCCAAAACGGTGGACCGGGCCGGCCCCGGTCTCGCCGCGGCCGGCCCGCATGGAGGCTACTTCTTGGCCGCACCGATAGCCTCGGCGATGACCTTCCAGAACCCCGGCTCCTCGAAGCCCAGACGCCACACCCCGACCCCTCGCAGCTTGTACTTCTTGGCCAGAGCGGCCCGCTCGCGGAACGCCTCGGCGTCCTGGAACCAAACCTCGTGGGCCAGTCCATCCTTCGTGTA
>DASXUT010000070.1 GCA_036504675.1 Bacillota bacterium
GGCCGCGCCGAAGTCCGTGCCGTAAGCGTTCAGGCTGAAGTCGGACCTGTGGCAGGTGTTGCAGCTGTCCAAGTTGGAGCCTTTGGCCGCGGGGTATTGACCGGTGAAGGAACTCAGGTACGATCCCTGGGCCAGGGCCACCCCGGAAACCGCCAGGATGGACAGGACGGCCAGGGTCGTGATGACGGCGAAGAGGACACGTTTCCTCACTGATTCGTCTCCCTTCCTTGTCACGGCTGCCTTGCTGTTGTGGGTCTTGTCCTGGATCATGGTTTGTTTTTTCACCTCCTTCCGCGTGAGCTCAGGACACCTTGCAGAGAGCCCCGTCAGGCTCTCTCGCAATCGTTATTGCGCCGAGGGACTAGCTGTGTTTTGTGCTTTCTTTCACTAACCCCCGTTCTGCTCCTCCCGCCCGGGAGCGGCAGGAACATCCGAATCAAACCATACGCTCAGCAGTTGTTCCTATTACATCTATTGCATCCTTGTGCCCGTAACATTTCGCCGGGGTCAAAGAAAGTCCTGCTAGATGCACGAAAAATGACCCCGATTCTGAGAATCGGGGTCTTGTCTCGTCCGTTTTGGGGGTTGGCCGCTACGTTCAGTTGGTGGCCGGCGCTTCCCCAAGGGTCACGGTGAAGGTCTGCTGGGCTCCGTTCCTCAGGACAACCACGGCGACCTTTGCGCCGACCTGGTAGGTGCGAATCAGGCTCCTGATCTCCGAGCTTGATTCGACGGCCTTGCCGTCGATCGAGAGGATGATGTCGTTCTTCTTGATCCCGGCACCGGCCGAAGGTCCGTTGGCGACCACGTCATAGGCCAGCACTCCGTGGTCGAAGTTGACGTTCAGCCTGACCGCCGCCTGGTCCTTGTCTACCAGGGTGACGCCCAAGTAGGGCCAGACCACACTGCCCTTGGTGACAAGCTGATCGACGATCTGGCGGACGGTGTTGATCGGGATGGCAAACCCGAGGCCCTCAACCCCGATCTGACCGATCTTGATGGTGTTGATCCCGATGATCTGCCCCTGCTCGTTGACCAGCGGCCCGCCGCTGTTGCCTTCGTTGATAGCCGCGTCGGTCTGGATGACGGTCATGTCCTTCGTCCGTCCATAATCGTCCTGGACCTGCACGGTGCGGTTGAGCCCGCTGATGACCCCGGCGGTGACGGTCCGCTCGAACTCGCCGACGGCGTTGCCGATGGCGACCGCCAGCTCACCGACCTTGAGGGTGCTGGAATCGCCGAAAGTGGCGGCCGGGAGAGTGCCGGCGTCGACCTTGAGCACGGCTACGTCGCTGTAAGAATCGCCGCCCATCAGCTTGGCCTGGATCGGGGCCTTGCCGTCGCCCAGGGAGACCATGATCTGGCTGGCCCTGTCGATGACGTGGTAGTTGGTAACGATGTAGCCCCGGCTGTCGAAGATGACCCCGGAGCCTTTTCCGACGTCGGCCAACTGGCTTGGACCGTACCATCCGCGGACCTGCTGCCGGTTGGTGATGGCGACGACGGACGGGGCGACGGCCTCAGCGATCCCGACCACCGGCCAAGTCGAAGAGCTGGGAAGGGCGGTGCTGACCGGACCGGCCTTGGCCCCGGACGGTTGCCCCAGGCTGGGGGCGGGACCGAAGTTGCTCCCGTAGCGCAGGGCCAGACCACCGCCGGCCACGCCGCCGAGGAGGGCGGCGACCACGGCCACGGCGATGATGGACCGGAAGGACATGTTGCGGTGCCTCCGCCCGGGGGGCGGGGGCGGCGTGGGGGATGCGGACTCAGCATTCATCACTTCGGGGGTCGTCACCAGTGGGTCGGACTGGGGGGGATCGATTGGAGTGGGGTTGTATGGTGTGGGATTGTAAAAGTCACTCATTCAGACCAGCCTCCATTTGCGTAATCGCCATTGATGGGTGCTTGTCCGGGTCGACCGCCGATGTGAGAAGCGAACGCCTGAAGCCATTCGCTCCGAACGACTGACCCTCTTCTAAGCCTTATTCTAGGCCGCTGTGCGGGCCGAGGCAAGTTAACATTCCTTTAAGTCAAGGGCCGCAAACTCAAGCCTGGCACGAACCCAAAGCTATCCTGGGAAAGCCGGACCCCGGCCGGAGCCCGGCCGGGGTCGAAGGTTAAGGTCCGTTAGTCAATTCATTCGTGTTCCGGACGGTCCCGCTCCACTGGGCCGAATACCCGGTCCGGGGCAACGCCCGCCGCCCGCAGGCGGGTGACCGCCCGCTTCAGAGCCAGCTCGGCCCGGGCCACGTCGATGTCGCTCTGGCGCCTGGCGACGAGTCGCTTACGGGCCCGCTCGAGAGAGGCCTTGGCCCGCTCGACGTCAATCTCCTCGGCCCGCTCGGCCGTCTCGGCCAGGATGACCGCCTTTTCATGGACGACTTCAAAGAAGCCACCGGCGACGGCCAGTCGCTTGTAGGTCCCGGCCTGCTTGTACTTAACCAGGCCGATCCTCAGGCCGACCACCATCGGGGCGTGGCCGGGGAGGACCCCGATGTACCCGCGCGCGCCGGGGACGATCAGCGATTCGGTGTCCTCACCGAGGATCACCCGTTCCGGCGTGATGACCTCGAGGCGGATGCTCTGCCCGGCTGCGGCCATGCTCAAACCTTCTCCCCGGTGAGCTGCTTGGCCTTCTCCACCGCTTGCTCGATGGAACCGACGTTGTAGAAGCCGTCCTCGGGAAGGTCGTCATAACGGCCCTCGAGGATCTCCTTGAAGCCGCGAACAGTGTCGGCAATCTTGACGTACTCGCCCTCCCGACCGGTGAACTCGCGGGCCACCTGGAAGGGCTGGGTGAGGAACTTCTGAATGCGGCGGGCCCGGGCGACGGTTTGCTTGTCGGCGTCGGACAGTTCGTCCATGCCGAGGATGGCGATGATGTCCTGGAGTTCCACGTAGCGCTGAAGGATCTGCTGAACGCCGCGGGCCGCCTGATAGTGATCGGCGCCGACAACGCCCGGCTCGAGGATCCGGGAGAATGAGGCCAGCGGGTCGACGGCCGGGTACAGCCCGAGCTCGAAGACGGCCCGGGAGAGGTAGATGAAGGCGTCGAGGTGGGCGAAGGTGGTCGCCGGGGCGGGGTCGGTCGGGTCGTCGGCCGGTACGTAGATGGCCTGGACCGAGGTGACCGAGCCCTTCTTGGTCGAGGTGATCCGCTCCTGCAGGTTGCCCATCTCGGTGGCCAGGGTCGGCTGGTAGCCGACGGCCGACGGCATGCGGCCGAGGAGCGCGGAGACCTCTGAACCGGCCTGGGTGAAACGGAAGATGTTATCGATGAAGACCAGGAGGTCCTGGCTTTCTTCGTCGCGGAAGTGCTCGGCCATGGTCAGCCCGGTCAGGCCGACCCGCAGGCGGGCCCCCGGCGGCTCGTTCATCTGGCCGAAGACGAGGGCGGTCTTGTCGAAGACCCCGGCTTCTTTCATCTCGTTCCAGAGCTGTGTGCCTTCGCGGGTCCGCTCGCCGACCCCGCAGAAGACTGAGTAGCCGCCGTGTTGGAAGCCGATGTTGTAGATGAGCTCCATGAGGATGAAGGTCTTGCCCAGACCGGCCCCGCCGAAGAGGCCGATCTTCCCGCCCTTGGCGAAGGGGGTCAGGAGGTCGATGACCTTGATCCCGGTCTCGAGGACCTGCCGTGACGGCTCTTGCTGGATGAAGGTCGGCGGCTCGCGGTGGATGGGGAGCCGCTTGTCTGTATTCACCGGGCCCTGCCCGTCGACCGGCTGGCCGAGGACGTTGAAGATCCGGCCCAGGGTGGCCTTGCCCACGGGGACCGTGATCGGCCCGCCGGTGTCGACGACGGCCATGCCGCGGCGAAGACCGTCGGTCGACGACATGGCCACACACTTGACGACGTTGTTCCCGAGGTGCTGGGCGACCTCCAGGGTGAGGTTGATGCGGATCGGGTCGTTCGGGTTGAAATCCGGTTGGTCCTCGCTCTTGATCACGAGGGCGTTGTATAGCCCTGGCAGGTCACCCTGGGGGAACTCGACGTCGACCACGGCGCTGATGACCTGCAGAACATGGCCTGTCTTGACTCCTGGCATGGTCCCCACCTCCTACTTGAGAGCTTCAGACCCGCCAACGATCTCCGCGATCTCGCGGGTGATGGCGGCCTGGCGGGCTCGGTTCATGTCGAGGGTCAGCTTATCGATCATCTCGGCGGCGTTATCGGTGGCCAAGCCCATGGCGGTCATCCTGGCTCCCTGCTCGCTGGCCCGGGCCTCGAGCAGGGCGCGGTAGACGCGGACCTGCACGTATCTCGGAAGGAGCGAGTTGAGCACCTCCGGACCGGAGGGCTCGTAGATGTAGTCGACCTCGGCCGCCGTCTCGGTCCTCGCCGATTTGGCCGACCCGGCGGCTTCATCCGCTTTGGCCGGCCCGCCTGAGGGCGAGGCTTCGTCCGGGCCGCTGATCGGGAAGAGCCGGGCGACCGTCGAGCGATAAGTCATGGCGTTGACGAACTCGCTGTAGACCAGGTTGACCTCGTCGGCCGTCCCGCTAGTGAAGAGGCCGGTCAGCTCGTTAGCGACCTGCCGGGCCTGGGCAAAGCTGGTCTCGTCGCCGGCCGGGACGAACTTGGCCGGGAGGCTGAACCCGCGTTTCGCGAAGAAGTCGCCGGCCTTGCGTCCGATTGGGACGATCCCGACGTACTCGAGCCCCTGACGCCCCTGGATGTGACTCTGGGCCGCCCGGATCATGTTGGTGTTGTAGCTTCCGCAAAAGCCACGGTCGCTGGTGAGGACGGCGTAGACGACTTTCCTTGCTACCCTCGGCCGCATCAGGGCCTCGACCATCGAAGCCGTGTCGTCGTCCTGTCCCTGGGCGCCCTCAGGGTTCGGGGCGTGGGCGGCGAGGACGCGGCGGAGCATCTCTTCGATCTTGGCGGCGTAAGGCCGGGCCTTGGTCGCCCGTTCCTGGGCCTTGACCAGTTTGGCCGCGGCCACCATCTTCATGGCCTTGGTGATCTGCTGGATGTTCTTGACGACGCGGATGCGCCTTCTCAGTTCTCTTACTCCGGCTGCCAAGGACCCTCACCCCCTTTGCGCGCCCTCATGTCAGGCCGTCGCGACGTTACCGCCCGCCTCGGCGGTCTGGGCGTCCTGCTTCTGGGCGGCGGTGTAGCGGGCCTTGAAGGCATCGGTGACCTGCTTGAGCCGGTCGAACAATTCCTTCGAGATGATCTTCTTCTCGCGGATCTCTTTGAGGATGTCGGCCTGACCGGCCCGCATGTACTGGAGGTACTCGCGCTCGAAGGGGCGGACCTGCTCGACTTCCAGGTCGTCGACATAGCCCTTGGTCGCCATGTAGAACGAGACGACCTGCTCCTCGACGGGCATCGGCTGGTACTGGTCCTGCTTGAGCAGCTCGGTCAGGCGCTTGCCGCGGTTCAGGCGGGCCTGGGTGATCTTATCGAGGTCCGAGCCGAACTGGGCGAAGGCCGCCAGTTCGCGGTATTGGGCGAGGTCCATCCGGAGCGACGGCACGACCTGCTTGATCGCCTTGATCTGGGCGCTGCCGCCGACGCGGGAGACCGACACGCCGGCGTTGATGGCCGGGCGGATGCCGGCGAAGAAGAGGTCGGACTCGAGGATAATCTGGCCGTCGGTGATCGAGATGACGTTGGTCGGGATGTACGCGGAGATATCGCCCAGCTGGGTCTCGATGAGCGGCAGGGCGGTCAGCGAGCCGGCGCCCAGCGCGTCGTTGAGCTTGACGGCCCGCTCGAGGAGGCGGGAGTGGAGATAGAAGACGTCGCCGGGGAAGGCCTCCCGGCCCGGCGGGCGTCGAAGCAGCAGGGACAGCTCTCGGTAGGCCACGGCGTGCTTGGACAGGTCGTCGTAGACCACCAGGGCGTGCTTGCCATTGTAGCAGTAGTACTCGCCCATGGCGCAGCCGGAGTATGGAGCGATGAAGAGGAGGGGCGCCGGGTCCGAGGCGGCGGCGAGGATGACCGTGGTGTACTCCAACGCGCCGTGCTCCTTGAGCTTCTGGACGACGTTGGCGACGGTCGAGACTTTCTGGCCGATGCCCACGTAGAAGCAGTGAACGCCCTGCCCCTTTTGGTTGATGATGGTGTCGAGGGCGATGGCCGTCTTGCCGGTCTGGCGGTCGCCGATAATCAGCTCGCGCTGGCCGCGGCCGATCGGGGTCATCGCGTCGATCGCCTTGATTCCCGTCTGGAGCGGCTCATGGACGTTCTTCCGGGCGACGACGCCCGGGGCGATGACCTCGATCGGGCGGCGTTCGGCGGTGTCAATCGGCCCCTGGCCGTCGATGGGCTGGCCGAGCGGGTTGACCACCCGGCCCATCAGGGCGTCGCCGACGGGGACGTCCATGACCCGGCCGGTCCTCCGGACTTCGTCACCTTCCTGGATGCTTTCGTAATCACCGAGGATGGCGCAACCAACGTTGTCCTCTTCGAGGTTGAGGGCCATGCCGTAGACGCCGTTCCGGAACTGGAGCAACTCGGAGGCCATGCACGAGGTCAGGCCGTAGATGCGGGCGATCCCGTCACCGACCTGGATGACCCGGCCGACCTCGGAGATTTCGATTTCCGATTTATACTTCTCGATCTGTTGCTTCAAGATCGAGCTGATTTCCTCAGGTCGGAGCGAGCTTGACAATGTCTTCACCCCTCAGCTTGGTTTAGCCCAGAGAGCCCCTGGCCATCTCTCGCCGCAGTCGGTCCAGTCGAGTGCGAAGGCTGCCGTCGTAAAGACGATCGTCGATCCGGACCACGAGCCCGCCCATGATCTTCTCATCGACGGCGCCCATCAATCTCACGTGCTTGCCCATGGTTTTCTCGAGGGCCCGCACCAGGCCAGCCTGTTCACCGGGTCCCAAGGCCACCGCCGAGGTCACCTGGACCTCGACGATGTCCAGGTGCTTGTCGACCAGCCCATTGTAAGCGCTGATCACCTCGGCCAAGTGCTCGATGCGGCGCTTATCCACCAGGAGGTGGAGGAGGTTGGCGAGGAGCGGGTGGATGGGCCTGGGGAAGGTCTGGTCGATGAGGGCCTTCTTCTTGGCCGGGGCCACCAACGGATCGGCCAGGATGGCCACCGCCTCGGGCTGGCTTTCGAGATAGCGGCCCACACCCTTGAGCTCCTGCCGAAACTGGTCGACCAAGCCCTTCTCGGCGGCCAGGTCGAAGAGGGCCTGGGCGTAACGCCGGGCCACCGAGCCGGTCATGACTTGGGCTCCCCGATCTCGGCGACGACCTCATCGACAAGGCGCCGGTGGTCGACGGCGGAGAGGCTCTTCTGAATGATCTTGCCGGCGACCATGGTGGCCAGACCGGCGATCTCCTCGCGCAGTTCGGCCACGGCCTTGTCCTTCTCGCGGGCGATGGTCTCTTCGGCCTTCTTGAGCAGGCGCTCAGCCTCGTCGCGGGCTTGGCTCGCGACCGCGTTGCGGCTCTCTTCCGCCTGCTTGGCCGCCTTGTTGAGAATCTCCCGCGCCTGGACCTCAGCCTGGGCCAACTGGGCCTCCAGCTTCCTGCGCGTCTCCTCGGCCTCGTTCTGTGCCTTCTCCGCCCGAGACAGCCGGCCGTCGATCTCTTCGGCCCGCCCATCGAGGAGTTTGAGCACTGGGCGGTAGAGGAGCCAGGTCATGACGGCGGCGAAGACGATGAAGTTGATGACCGCCCAGATGAGTTCGGTCCTACCGAATTCCAAAGGGTCTCCCCCCTCTAGTCGGAGAAAGGTTTGCCTCCCACAGCGGGCTGCGATCAGTGGTCCAAGGGTTTCGGGCAAGGGGCGGCCGGAGGGGTGCCGGCCGCCCCACACTTACGACGGACGGACTACCTTAGCGCGATCCCGGAAATAGTGCCGTTGAGGACGAAGATCAAGGCGAAAACGAAAAGCGTGAGGGCCTCCATGAAGACCAGAGCCAGCATCATCGACGTGCGAATGTCGTTGGCGGCCTCCGGTTGACGCCAGATGGCGTCCATGGCCGCGGCAGCGGCCTTGCCCTGCGCGGTAGCCGAGCCGATGGCGGCGGCGGCGATAGCGATGGCGGCGGCAGCGCCGAAGATGGCGACAGCGATAGCAGCGCTCAAAACTCTACCCCCCTTTCCCCTTCCCAATCGTGATTGAACAAAGCCGGCACGAAAGAACCCCTGAAAACCCAGAAACCCTTGCGGTGACCGCTTTCCCAGACCGCCCGGCCCTGGCCGGGGAGGAAAGCATAAGACGACAGACAGTCAAAGCGGGTCAGTGATGGGCTTCCTCGACCGCCGAGCTGATGTAGATGGCGGTCAGGAACATGAAGATAAAGGCCTGGATCGCCCCAAAGATGATCTCCAGGGCCATCGGGATGATTGGCAGGAAGTAGGGCACGGCCATCAACAGAGCCAGGACGACCGTCTCCCCGCCGAACATGTTGGCCACGAGACGAAGGGACAGGGCGAAGGGCCGGACGATTTCCTCGATCAGCCCCAGCGGGATGAGCAGCGGGGCGAGGTAGACCGGCTGGAACATGTGGGCGAAGTAGCGGAGCCCGCGTTTCTTGAGCCCGTAAAAAAGAGTCATGATGAAGACGATGCCGGCCAGGCCGGCGGTGACTCCCCAATTGCTGGTGGGCTGCCGGAGCCCGCGCAGATGGCCGGCCCCAGGCAAGAGTCCGCTGTAGTTGGAGAGCAGGATGAACAAGAACAGGCTGACCAAGAGAGGCAGGAACTGCCGGGCCCGTTTCGGGCCGACGATCGTCGTGAGGAACGACATCAGGCCATCGACGATGTACTCGGCCAGGGCCTGCCACCGCGAATGAGGGACCATCTCGAGACGCCTTGTCCCCATCCAGGCCACGACGAAAAGGAGGAGCATGACTCCCCACATGGTGGTCACGGCACTGGTCACCGGGAGACCGACCCCCGGGATGGTGAACAGGACGTCGGAGTGCTCAGCCGTGCCTACGGCGGCGGCCAGGACCAGTGAGTTGATCATCGGCGAGCCCCCCCTCCATAGTAGAGTTGAATGACGGTGACGGTCGGAAACACCAGGAGGCCGAAGAGGGCAGCCAGGATGGCCCACTGGTCACGGAACAAGGTGTAGACCAGAAGCAGCGCGGCCAGGTTGGAGACGTTCCGGAGGACCATCCGCCACCCGAGGCCGCGCATCGCGGGGGCCCGGCCGGGTGGCGATTGGCCCGTCCCACCGGCTTTGTCGGTGACAGCGGGGGTGGCCCCCCGGAGCAACCACCAGTTAAAGGCGCCAACGACAAGGCCAAGGGTGAGGCCGACCAGCGGGCCGGTCATGGTCGGCTCCCCTTCCCCGGGCGGTCGTCCGGCGCTCCGGACCGGCCTTCCTTCGCCGGGTCCGGACCGGGCCGGGATTTCCTCGGGGCGAAGAGGTCGGGGACGATTTCCCGGAGGACGGTCCTGAACCCCGCGGTCACCCCGAGGCCCAAACCGATGAGGGTCAGCCAGGGGTAGGTGCCGAACCGCCGGTCAAGCCACTGCCCGCCATAGAAGCCGATGAAGAAAGCAAAGGCCAAAGTTAGGGCAGATGTGAAAGCGGTCGCAAAGTACTGCCCGACGCCGAAGCCCGAGCGGCCGCGATCCTTGGGACGCCCGAAGCCGCCGGGCCGGCGCTCGCGTCCCTGATTTTGGTCCTGATCGTTCGGGCCCATAGCTCACCGCGCTCTCGCGGCCGGTTGTGGAGGGCTCCCGTGGTTTGTGAAAGACCTAGTTCGGGCAATCACAACCGGCAACATTATTCCATTAAAGAGTTTGGAATCCTGCTCTGCCAGGGCTAATTTTTTACTGGTCGGCCCCAGTCAATGCGGCCCCCCCGCCGGACGTGGCTTGATGATTCATCCGGTCGGCCAGGAGGATCGGGACGAGCCCGATGACGATCACCGCGGCGCCGATGGAGAACATCGGTCTCATCCCGAGGACGGGGAGGAGAGCCGTGCTGAGGAAGGGGATGGTCGCCCCGCGGAGGCCCATCAGCGTATAGTGGAGGCCGAAGTAAACCGACGTGCGCTTTTGGGCCAGGAGCATGACCTCGGACAGCCAGCCGATCTCCAGCCCGGCGTCACTCTGGCCGATCAAGATGTGGGCCAAGATCAGGGGCCCCAGCGAGTCGGCACGGCTGTATATCAGCGCGGCAAGGGCATAGCCGACCACCCCGGCAATCAAGGGGACCGTCGGCCGAAGCCTGTCGGCTACCTGCCCCCAGCCACGAAAGGCCGCCAACCAGGCCACCGACCAAGTGACCGAAAGGATGGCCACCTGACTGTAGGATAGGTGGAGTTCCCGAACCTGGAAGATCGGGTAAAGGGGGGCGACCAAGAGGTTGCCGGCCCCGAAGAGCATGAAGCCGCATAGGTGGGTCAGGAAGCGGCGATCGCTCTTGATCGCGGCCAGCTGCTCCCGGAGGCCCGGGCGGGCGGCGGCCGGACGGGTGCGGGCAGGCTTCCCTTCTTCCTCGGGGGGCTCAGAGACCCTGGAGAAAAGGGAGATGGAGCCGACTCCGACGAGCGCCGCGACGGGGAAGAGCAGACGATGGCCGAAGGCATCCAGGGCGCGGCCGGCCAGAAAGCTGAAGACCGAGAAGGTTACCCCGATGGCCACCCGGACGGCCGCCAGCAGACGACCGCGGTAATTCGCCGGATAGATCTTCTCCATCAGTCCGGTCATGGCCGGGCCGGGGATCGCAATGAGAAAATTATAAAGCAAAACGATGACTGCGTACACCCAAGGGTCGCGGGTAAATGCGACCATGATAAGGGCCAACCGGCCAATGATGGTCGGCCAGACCACCCACGGCAACTTCGCCCTCGATTGGCTGACCTGTCCCCAGAAGATCGAGGTCAGGTAGCCGATGTAGGGGGCGGCGGTGATCACCCCGACGGTCGCGTTCGAGGCCCCCAGCCGGATTCCGGCCACGGCGATGAACGGAAGGAGGGCCCCTGCGTGGATGCCATACAGGGACCCCGAAATGGCGTCGATGGCAAGATTGCGCCTCGTCCGAGGGTCGAGGACCACCGGGGAGAACCCGAGCAGTCTGCTGGAGAGATCAGCCCTGCATACGCGCAATCTTTGCTCCCAGTGCCCGGAATTTGTCGGACAGTCGCTCGTACCCGCGGTCGACGTGCTCGATGCCGCTGATCTCGGTCTGCCCTTCGGCCATCAGGCCGGCGATGATCAGGGCCGCCCCGGCCCGGAGGTCGGTGGCCCGCACCGGCGCGCCCATCAACTTTGGCACACCTTCAATGATGGCCATGCGCCCTTCGACCCGGATGTTCGTCCCCATCCGCTTGAGCTCGTCAACGTGCTTGAAACGGCCCTCCCAGATGCTCTCGGTGACGAAGCTGGTCCCCTCGGCGACCGACAGGAGGACGCTCATCGGTTGCTGGGCATCGGTCGGGAAGCCGGGATAGGGCAGGGTCTTGACGTTGACCGCCCGGGGTCGCGGGCGGGACATGGTCACCCGAATCGAGTCGCCGTTCTGCGTGACTTCGGCCCCGGCCTCGACAAGCTTGGCCGTGATCGGGTCGAGATGCTTGGGGATGACGTTGTCGATGAGGACGTCACCCCGGGTGGCCGCGGCGGCGATCATGAAGGTGGCCGCCTCGATCTCGTCCGGGATGACCGCATGGACGCAGCCCGACAGGCTCTTGACGCCGCGGATGCGGATGACGTCGGTACCGGCCCCCTGAATTTTGGCCCCGCAGGAGTTGAGGTAGTCGGCCAGGTCGACGATGTGAGGTTCTTTGGCGGCGTTCTCGATGGTCGTCGTCCCGTCGGCGAGGGTGGCCGCAAGCATGATGTTGATGGTCGCCCCGACGCTGACGACGTCGAGGTAGACCTGGGCCCCGGTGAGACCGTGCGGAGCGCTCACCCTGACCACCCCGTGCTCGATGGTGGCCTCGGCGCCGAGCGCCCGGAAGCCCTTGATGTGCTGGTCGATCGGGCGCAGGCCAATGTCGCAGCCGCCCGGCAGGGCCACCTCGGCCTCACCGAAGCGGGCCAGCAGGACACCGAGCAGGTAATAGGAGGCCCGAAGCCGCTGAGCCAGTTCGCGGGGGGGGGTGATCCCGGCCACAAGCCCGGTCGGGTCGATGCTCATGGAGTCGCGGTCCTGCCTGACCGAAAGGCCCATGCTCTTGAGGATATCGGCATAAACGGAGACATCGCCGATGGCCGGCAGGTTCTCGATGTGGCTGGCTCCCTCGGCCAAGAGGGTCGCCGGGATGACCGCGACGACGGAGTTTTTTCGCCCGCCGACGCGCACCCGGCCGTGCAGCCGTCGTCCGCCGGTGATGACGACTTTCGCCAAATCATGCCCTCCAGCCAGCCCGCCGACTTCGGTCTGTCTACGCCGAGACGGCCCCTGCTTCACAGGAGCCGTCCTGAGCGGGGCTGCTGCGGTTCTATTCGTCACCCGGTTAGTTTTTCCTTCAGTACCAGTCATTGATTCCACCTATCGGGCTGGTCGTAAACCCAGGTCAGCCAAGCCTTCTCGAAGTCGGTGCCGGCCAGACCGCTGTGGCTTTTGAGAGCCTGGTCGAGACTTGCCCCCTTCGACAAGTCGGTGATCAGTCCTTGCAGGGCCTCCGGACCGTATTTTTCGGCGATAAAGCTGATCATGGTAAAGGACTCGCGGTAGGCCAGCGCCTGGTTGTCCAGACTGTCAAAGCGGTTCTGGAGATCGTTCAAGGTGTAGAGGCTCTGGTCGAGCGATGACTCGGGCTCGATCCAGATGAACCCGGTCAGCCGGTGCTCCTCATATTGCGCCAACCCCTCAGTGAACCACCGCGGGTAATTGCCGCTGGTCTTGTAGTCGAGGACGTAGTGGGTCAGCTCGTGGGCGATGGGACCGTTCTTCCTGAATGACCGTTCCATCTGGTTTGGATTGGTGGTCCCGGTCCAAGCCTTCGGAGAGAGGACGCGGATCACGCCGGTCCAGTACACACCCATGGCATCGTCTAGGGACGGCCAGCCGAAGCTGTTCTTCAGATCGTCCCGGGTCGGGTAGAGGATTAGGGTAACCTTGCCCGGCGGTGTGTAGGCCAGGTCTCGGGTGACCGGGGCATAGAAGGATTCGGCCGTCTTGAGGACCATCGGGGCCACGTCCTGATCGGCCAACTCGTAGCGGAGGACGAAATGGTCGCTCTCGAGGATTTCGAACCCGCTACTCCGGGCGACGGCAACGGCCTTCCCCCGCTCGCGCAGTTGATTGTAAACGACCGAGCGGACCACCTCGAAATGGGTCGCCAGGCCGTAACTAAGGACGGCGAGCGGCAGGAGGATGGCCATTGCTTGCAGTACGTGGCGGATTTGAATGTGGATCACGCTCTTACTGAACAATTGGCCCACCTTCTTTGGGGGAGCGGGCAGGACCATTTTACATAAGATTAGCTCGCCTTCAATTATAGCCGACACAACATTGGTGAGACAGTGGTAATTGTTACTGCAAGCTGCTGTTTTGCCCTGGATTGGCGCGCGTGAGGCCGGCGCTGAGGGCCAGCGCCGGCCTCGAGTCTTCGACAAGAATCGTCGCCCGGCGGGCGGGCGGTTCGGGCTACTTTCCGGTGCCCCCCTGACCGGTGGCCGGGTCGGACGGATTGGTGGTGGTACTCTCTTGTTTGGCCAGGTCCTCGTTCAAGACGCCGAAATCGACGTCGCGGGTGTACTTGTTCTTGGGGTCCCAGAGCATGAACTGGCGCACCCCCGCCTTGGCCAGGGCCCTCAACTGCGCTTCGACCTCAACCTTGCCGTATTGGTGGCGGAGGCTGAAGTCCTGGATCCACGGGCGGACATGGTCGGTGCTCAAATCGGGGGTCTTGGCCTTGCCCTTCTCGATCGAGGCGAAGACGGTCTCGTAGGGGGCCGAGTCGGGATCCTTTAGTCCGTAGTTGCCGGACGAGTAGTGCGAGGGGTAGACCATCGGCGAGATGTAATCGACGGCCCTGGCAATCCCGGCGTAGTCCTGGCCGATCATCATGTCGTCCTCGACGGTCGTCGTCAGACCGAAGACGTCGGCTGAGACGAACACGTTCAGAGGCTCCAGTTCCTGCTTGGCGTAGTCCAGGAAGTCCGTGATGGCGGCGACCCGCTTCTCCTGGTTCAGGCCGAGGGTGGTGGCGGCCAGCTTCCGCTCGGGGAAACGCACGTAATCGAACTGGATCTCCTTGAAACCGGCCTTGGCGGCGGCTTTGGCGATGTCGACGTTGTACTTCCAGACCTCCTGGTTGAGCGGGTCGGACCAGGTCAGGCCACGGGTGTCACGCCACTTGGCGTTCAGGATGGCCAGGTCGGGGCGTTTCGACGAGAGCAGCGGGTCACAGAAAACGACGATCCGGGCGATGGTGTAGATGCCTTGGTCGGCCAGTTCCTGCAGGAGGGCCGGGGCGTCCTTGATCTTCTCGCTGTTCGAGCCGATCTCCCGGGCCAGCGGGATATCGGTTTGGAAGGAGATGCGGCCGTCGTCGTCCTTGGCGTCGATGACCATGGCGTTGAGGTCGGCCCGCTTGGCGAAGGCCAGTAAGTCATCGACGCGCTGCCGAGACCCGGCCGTGTAGCCGGTCAGATAGAGACCCCGCACGTGGACCGGGACCTTCGGTGGTGGGGACGGCGGGGCCGGTGGCGATGGCGGAATCGGTGGGTCGGGCGCGACCACCTGACTCGGCGGGCGAAGCCAGGGGATGGACGCGCGCAATCCGCCGGGCAATGAGCAACCGGCGGCGAGAAAGGCGACAAGGCTGGCGATGGCAATGGCTCTCTTCATTTTGGACCCCTGGGAGACTGATCCGAGTGTCCTTGTCGCTCGTGGATCGGCCCGATTCCTGTTTGATGTCCTATTCGCGCAGCTACACATATCTCCTTCCGGTTTTCGACAAGGGGCCGAGAGAATATCAACAAGAAAAGCGCCTTGGCTAAGGCGCTCCTCGCGGGGTCAGGCGATTCGTGTTCTGGCCGATCGGCGGCGGATCAACCGTGGCGGGCCATGAGGCGGCCTCGCCGACGGGCCGAGCGTTCAGCTACGGTTGCGGCGATGCGACCAAAGGCGCGGAGTCGAAACCTTGACCGGCCACAACCGGACCGACGCCGGTCCCAAGGGGCAGGCAGAGAGTGGCGAACCGCCGCAGTTGGGCCGCCGCGGTCTGGCCGGTGACCGGGCGCGGTTGACCATCGTCGATGCGGACGGGAATGACCGTGGGACTCAGTCCGGGGCCGGCTCCGCGGCCGGCGCCGGCTCCGCGGCCGATGACCGTCGTCAGAATGAGGCTCTCGACCTGGCGCGGTTTCCTCTGGTCGTAAACGTAGTTCCCCAGGCTGTAAGCGATGAGACCGTCCCGGTGAAACTCGATGCCCTGAAGGACATGGGGATGAGTCCCGGCGACCAGATCCGCGCCGGCCTCGATGAACCCCTTGGCCATGGCCCGCTGGTCCAGCCGTGGGTAATCGGCTTCTTCGACCCCCCAGTGCAGGTAGATCACTACGGCGTCGCTCTCGGCCTTAGCCGCCCGGGCATCGGCCTCAATCAGCGCCGGCTTGAGCGGCGCGGTACCGGATTGGCGATCGGTGGCCTCGAAGCTCCTCGGGTAGTCGAGGCTGAAGTACAGCGGGGCAAACTCGTTGTAGGCCAGGAAGGCCACCTTCACCCCGCCGGCTTCGACGAAGGCCGGCCGCCGGGCGTCGGCCAGGTCGCGTCCGGCGCCGAACCAGACTAGCCCGTTTTCCATCAGCACCTCGATGGTCTGAGCCAAGGCTTCGCTATCGTAGTCGAGGATGTGGTTGTTGGCCAGTCCCACCGCGTCGAGGCCGGCCCCGCTCAGGGCAGCCACGCTCGACGGCCGGCCGCGCAGCCAGATCTGCTTGTTCGGCAGGGGGCGCCCGGTGTCGGCCAGGGCCGCCTCGAGGTTGGCCGCGGCAATGTCGGCCCGCCGCAGAAGGTCGGCCGTGGCCGACAGGGGATAGTCCCCCCCGCGTTCAGCCATCAGGGTATCGATCCGGCGGGCCAGGCTGATGTCGCCGACGATGGTCAGGGAGGCCCGGGGGCTCGTCGCCTGGCGGCGGGCGTCCTGGGGGCGGGGGTCCTTGGCCGCCGGGTACGGGTTGGGCCAGCGAGGCCAGGACCAACGATCGACTGAAACGGGCCAGGTCTCGGAGAGCGGTCGGCCATGGCCGGTTAGGGCAACCGCCTTGACCCCGGCGACCTGTCCGGCGTTGAAGACTAGGAGGTCGATGGCCAGCGCCCGTAGCGAGCGTTCCTTGATTCGCCCCGTGTAGGCCGGGACCAGGTCGAGGGAGAGCGCGCCGGCGCTCTGGTCGAATCGGGTCACGCTGACCTCGCCGGGCCGGGGAACGACCATCGCCGCCCGGCCGACGGCCTCAAAGGCCATCAAGGCCCTGATGGACGCGTCGACCGCGAGGCGGGGGTCGGCCGGCAAGTCGAGCCCATCGGAGCAGCCGAGGTAGAGTCGCCCACCGACGGCCAGCGGCACATAGAGCCGGCCGCCGAGGGCGCTGCCGGCCGGCTGGACCTCGATCGCCCCGCTTGTCGGCCGGCCGTCGTTCAGGACGACCAGCTGATCGAGGCCGCCGAGGCCCTCGTTGATGGTCTCCCGGAGTTGGGCGATCGCCGCTTCGGGCAGGGCCGCGCCGGGAAGGCCGCCGAGGTCGACCACAGCGAACCGCCCGCGCCACGAGACTTTGTTCAGACGGACCGTGGCGGGAATGGCCGAGATCAGACCGGAGCCGGTCGACGGGCCCCCGAGGAGGGCCTCGATGGCCAGGTACCCCCGGGCCTTGTCGCCGGGAGTGGGCCGGCTGACCGGCACCAAGATGTCCCGGGCCGGGGAACCCCCGCGGTTCTGACTGCCGGCCGTCAGGTAAAAGGTCATCAGACGAGGGCCGGAGGAGGCTTCGGCCGAGGCCAGATAAGGCCGGCCGGCCGCCCATGACGGCCATGGGCGCAGGTGCGTCCAGGCCAGGGTGCCCAGGGCGAGGGCGGTCAGGACGACCAGAACCGGGACCGCCGGGCCGGTCAGGGAGCGGCGGCGGGAGCGGCGCACGTTGTCACCTCGCGTCTTCTCAGCTTGGCGGCCGGACACGTCCGGCCGGAGTTGGGGGCCGTGGTCTCCCAAACAGTATAATGCGAAAGGCCGGGGATTACCCCCGGCCCCCGGCCCGTTTCTCCTCAGTCCTCTTCCGGGCCCTTGGTCAGGGGCTCACTTGGGATAGAAGCCAAGCGGATTGACCGTTTTGTTGTCCAGCCGGACCTCGAAGTGGAGATGTGGCCCTGTGCTGTTGCCCGAGCTGCCGACAAAGCCGATGACCTGTCCCTTCTCGACCGTCGAGCCCTCGCGAAGGCCCGCGGCATAGGCGTTAAGGTGGCCGTACAAGGTGACGACGTGGCCGCCGCCGTGGTCCAACATGATCGTCCGGCCGTAGCGGCCTTTCGACCCGAGGTAGACGATGGTGCCGGCATCGGCCGCATCGACCTCGGTGCCCCTGGGGGCGGCGATGTCAACGCCGGTGTGGAGCCCGCTCCAGCGCCAGCCGAAGCCCGAGGTGATCTGGCCGGTGGCCAGCGGCCAGTAGAGTGTCCCGGTGCCCAGAGCGGGCGCCCGCTTGGTCCCGCGGACCTCGATTTGGAGGTTTGGTTGGGATAGGACCTTTTCGGCCAGGACGATGGTCTTCTGCTGGCGGTCGGAGGTCCGACGCTCGATGCGGTAGGTGACTTCCTTTTGGCCGCCGGTGCCGGCTTGCTTGACCACGTTCTGCCAGGGCCACAGGGCAGGGTCCTCGACCACCTGGATGGGGAAGGGGATCCATTCTTTGACCGTCTTTATCTCCACGCTGATGATGCTCAGGTAGGGGTTGGCCTCGATGAGGCTGAGGGTCTGCCCGGGGACGATATTGCCCGACTTGGGGACCTCGGGGTTGGCCTTGAGAAGCGAATCGACGGTCGTCCCGTGCCGGGAAGCGATGGTCCAGAGGGTGTCGCCCCTGGAGACCACGTAGGTCTCGACCTTGTCGGTCCCGCGGGTCAGGATGCGCTTGGCCTCGTCCTTGGTGCGCAAGCGGTCGAGGGAGACGTCCGCCGCCTCGACGACCACCTTCTGCTCGAACTCGAGGCTGGCCACCGAGGCGCCGCGCTGCTGGATTCGCCAGGCCTCCTCGGCCTTGAGCTCGTCGACGACCGCCTGGACCTCGTCCTCCTTGAGGAGTCCGACCACGTCCCGTCCCTCAATGCGGATCATGAAACCCCCGACGACGAAGGGCGACACGTTCCGAAGGGCCTCGCGGACAGCCCGTGCGTCGGCAAGCTCAGGAAGCGCGGCCGGAATGGTCGCTCCCCGGGCCTCCGCCTGGGGGCCGGACTGGGAGTCCGTCCCCTGAGCGCTCACGCCCGTCTGAACCTCGGCGACCGGGGCTCCCTGACCGTCGGCCATGGCCTGTTGGGCCTGATCCTGCCCCTTGGGATTGAGGTACCGGACCAGGGAGACCTGGCGGCCGACGTGAACCGGGCGCCCCAGTTCACCGGTCAGTTCCGTCGCCAGGTCGTTGAGGGCCTGCTTGACCAGGCTCTTCCCATGGACCATGCCGAGGGCCCGGCCGTTGACTTCCAGGACGTAGGTGGACCGACCAGCGAGGACGACGCCGGTGAATACTCCGGCCAGGAGGAGAGCCCCGGCGGCGGCTGCAAGGAACCTGAATTGAGGTCTTCTCACCAGCTTGTGGAGGGACATGGTTGGACCTCCCAGGAGCCGAAGACTTCCGAGAGCTGCTTCGACTTGCGAGAGAATTTTTCCTCCCTAGCCAATCGAGTCATGATTCAGGAAAAAGGTGTCGTCTCATGGTATTGTGTGCCGTCGGTGGCTGGATTCATACAAAACCGCATGCTCTGGGGCAGATCACCAGCTACGCCAGCATTTACATCAAGGGGATTGGCGTCGGGGGTCAAAGATGTTCCTTGTCAGGTTTGCTAAATCAGGAAGCTCGAGGCAAGTGAGGGCGGTATTGCCGCCCAGCCGACGGGCTTCTTTGGCGATGGGCCACGGCCGCCTGGATGATCGAAAGTGAGGTGCAAAGGACTGAAGCCAAGAGCCATCAAGACCTTCATGACTTTGAGTTTGGTCGGCCTTCTGATGATCGTCTTCGTGACCGGCCGCGGCCTGGTACCGCAGGGGGCGCGAAGACGGGTCCCTGACGGGCCCGGCAGCCCGATGAGCGCGGCTGATCCAGCCGCCTTGGCCGACCCCGAAGCCTTGTTCGATACAAAGGACCCGGCCAACCAGTTGACGGCAACGGCGACGGCTGGGAACACCCCGGCTCGACCAACCATCATCACCTATGAGATCAAGTCCGGAGACACCATCTGGGACCTGGCTTCCCGCTTTGGGGTGACGGTTGATTCGATCATTGCCTCCAACGGGCTGAGCTCGTCCGGACGAATCGGCCCCGGCCAGTCCATCAAGGTCCCTTCCGTGCCGGGGATCATCGTCCGGGTTAAGTCCGGGGAGACCCTCTGGAGCCTGGCCCAAAGGTATGGCTTGAAGACCGCGGACATCGCCGCGGCCAACGGCCTCGACGAGCAGGCCGCCGTGAGAATCGGCGACGAATTGCTCTTGCCCGGGGCCCTGGCGATCAGCCAGCCTGTTCAGGTGGCCTCGCGCGGGACTTCCCGTTCCTCGGGGTCTGGATCTTCGAACCCATCCGCCTTCGGTTTCATCTGGCCGGTGCATGGCCCGATCACCTCGTCCTTCGGCCCTCGCAGCGGGGGAACCCACACCGGCCTTGATATCGGCGTGGGGATGGGCACCTCGGTGCATGCCGCCAAGGCCGGCTCGGTGGTTTCGGCCGGCTGGATCTCGGGCTATGGACTGGCCGCGGTGATCAGCCATGGGGGCGGCGTCACGACCCTTTACGCCCACAACTCGAAGCTGCTGGTCAAGGCGGGCGATTCGGTCGGGCAGGGCGACGTCATCGCCCTCTCCGGTTCGACCGGTCGTTCGACCGGCCCCCACGTCCACTTCGAGATCCGCGTCAATGGACAACCGATCAACCCGCTGTCGAGGTTGCCGTAGCGGGTGTGGAACAGCTTCCTGGTAAACTGAAGGGAGGGGAACGACCCCCTCCCTTTCTCGTTGCAACCGTGGTTTGGCCGCTCGGTGTTGGATTGCGCCGGCGCCTCCGACCGGCTCGGGCGCTTCAATCGGGATTAGGGATGCGTGGAAATGATGACGGCCTGGCTCTCCTGATTCCAGCCTACCGTGGCGTCGAGGGCCTCGCCGATAAAGCGAACGGGGACCAGCGTCCGCCCGCCCACGGGCTGGGCAGGCACATCAAGGGCCACCGTCCGGCCGGCGACTTGGGCTACTGGGGCGCCGATGATGAGGGTTACCGTTCGGCCCCGTTGAGTCAGAGTGACGGTCTGGGAGTCGGGGTCCCACCCCACCTCGGCACCGAGGGCCTCGCTGATGGCTCTGAAGGGTACCAGGACTCTTCCGTCAATTAGCTGTGGCGGCACATCAAAGTCAATCAGGCGGCCGTCGCAGACTACCTGAATGGAATCCGGGTTCGTGGAAAGCACCTGACGGCCCCTGAGAAACCCGACTCCATCTAGCAGATCGACTTGAACCCAGCCCGCCCCTACGGGAATCGCCCGGCCCGGGACGGCGGCCTCAATCCGGCCGCCGGTGGTGACCTCGAAGCGCGGGTCGGCGAGAGTCGGCATGGCCGGGAGCGAGACCACTCCCCCGGCCGTCCGCACCATGAAGGGTACGGGGTCCACTGAGTGAACCCAGTAGAGGGAGCCGATCATCCGATCCTCCACTTGCTCCGCGCGGTAGACCTGGAACTGCGCGTGGTAGGCGAAGGCGGGGAGGGTCAGGTTACTGAGGTCGAAGCGTCGGCGTTCAGGATCCGTGGTGGTGATGCGAAAGACCACTTGGGTCACGTAGACATTTCCGTCCATGACCTGTCGGGTAAATTCAAGGGGTGCGGACAGGGCGGCCGTCGCCGCCTCGGTGGGTGGGTATCCTTCGAAGCTCCGCAGGTGCACCTCGAATAGGACGGTCTCCGAGGGAGCCGGTCGGTCCAGGAGCACGGCCGCCTTCTGGGGCAGGCCGCTCAGGTAGTGTTCCGTTTGAAGCGACCCGGCGTACCCGCCCTGAAGTAGGAGCGATGTCTCGTCCTTCTCGGTCGCGTTCCACTGGCTCAATGGGAGTAGGCCGGCGGGGTCGAGGTCAATGCCGAGACTTGACCAGAAGGCGAAGAAGCCGGCATGGTCCCGACCGGTGGCCGCACCCAGGGCCCTTTCGACGTCTTCTCGGCTCAGCCCGGAGTGGCCGGTCTCCTGCAGGTACCGCAGGAAGGGCGGCAGAGCGTCCTGGCGGTACCGGCTCACGTTGTGCGGGTAGGTGGCGTAGTGGGGCCATTCCCCTCCCTTGGCCGCCGCGATGTCGAGGAAGGCCAGGAAAAGCAGACGATTGCCCCAGAAGTACCGATCGGCCATCTCCTCCACGTAGGTCTTGAAAGACGGCAGGAGCGGGATGAAGTCTTCCCCGGAAAACTGATTCTGGGTCGCCACTTGGCGGAAGTATGGCTCGCTGCCCGGGCCCGCCACCTGCTCGAATGCGCTGGTGACCAGACCGTCATCAAGGTCCTGCGGGGCAGTCCGGTCCTTCACCTTGCCCCAGAGGGCCCCGGCAAAGGCGGCGATGTCTCTCTGGCCCGCGCTGGCCTCCTTGATATACCGGTCCAACAGGTAGACCTGCATGGCCGACCGGTTGTACTTGACGTGCATCTCGTTGGCCCCGATGCCGAAAGCCTGGCCTCGCTGCTCCAGGGCATAGAACTCAAAGAGCTTTCCGGGGAAGGTCTGATCGTCGAGAACGGCGGCCGGCACGGTCTGCTCCAAGTAGGTCGCCAGCCCCTCGCGGAGGAAACGCCCCTGCCCCGAATAGTCCAACGGCAACTTGGTCTGGTCTTTCCAGAAACTGTACTGATGGATTAGATGATGGGCCACCTCCGGCTCTGAGTGGCGCGGCCAGATCTGCATGTAGTGGAACCAGTCCACGTTGGTCAGAACGCTCGCAACGCCGGCGCCCGGTTGCTTGACATTGGTGAAAAGGACCTTGTGGGCAGGAAGCGGACCCATGATGTGATCCCTGATGTAGGCCGCCAGCCGCTCGGTCATGGCCAGGTAGGCCTCAGCCTCCTCCCATGGGGCGTTGCCATATGACGGGGCCCACATCTGAGAGGCGGGATCACGGTCGAACCAGACGTACTGATAAGTGTCGCCCCAGGCGGTCGTCCGCGTCACCGAGAGGAGCGGGCGCCCTCCGGTAAAATAGGCCTTCGCGAAGTCGTATCGGAGATCGCCCCACAAGTCCGGAACAGCCGTGAAAGACCCTCCCTCCTCCGGCAGGGAGGAGAAGGCCGTGGTCCCAGGCGGCAAGTCGAGCTTGACCGTGATTCGTTCTGGTCGCTGGGCCGGGATCAGGAAGACGTTGGCGGCGGTGAAAAAGAGGGCCAGCGGTCGGAAGACCACGTCAAACTGGCCGGCAGGACTCCCCGCCCGCAGGCCGTCAATGACATAGCTGACCGAGAACCTCGCGGCTTGGCCGTTTTCGGTCACCAAGCTGTCACCGTCCCACCGCCAGGGGAGCGGCCGGCCGTCGGAGTCGGTGGCCGACGAAATGGACAGCGCCTCCCGGACCTGCCAACTCCCCTTGTAGGTCAGACGGGTGACCGGTTCCGTGGCTCCGAAAACGTCGACGGTGATCCGCGGCCGGTCGGGCTCACTCAGGGCGAGGGTATAGACCACCGTGGGCGAAGGGGCCGCGGCGCTGTCGACCAGCCGTGGTGGCAGTAGGAGGGTGATGAGGGCTAAGGTCAGGAGTCCGGCAACCAGTCGCTTCATCGTCATCCACCTTTCCAAGAACCCTCGGCCCTATGATTATGGCCCGAACTGGTTATTCCCTGCCGGCCAATCAGCCCGGGAGGCCGTGTCAAGGCTTAGTAGGTGAGGTCCCCTTGTTTTTGCTTTTGTTTAGGCGACCCGCTGTGTCGAAGCGATCTCTCTGAGCACGTGTTTTATCCATGGAGTGCCGGCAAACGGGCCGGTGAGGGCGGGCACCTTG
>DASXUT010000071.1 GCA_036504675.1 Bacillota bacterium
CAGGACCCGTCGGATCATTCCCGGCGATGATTCGACGGCTCTTGTTTCGGCCTCGCGCCGGTCACTGGCCAGGTGGTCGCGGTCGGCGGAACCGGCCGGCCCCACCGGCGACCGCGGCCGTGACGGCCCGGCCGGCAGCCAGACTCCAAGACCTGACCGCCCCACCGGCGACGGCCGCTCCCTCGGCCGTCCACCCGCAGACGGTCCGCCCGGCCAGCCAAATCACTCGGAAAACGGCCAGGATGGTCCGCCAAAACCAGATCATCGTCCACAGTATGGCCGCGCTGGCCAGCTGGAAGTAGATGTAGAGGCCGGCGCCGGCACCCACGAAGACGTAAGACCGAAGTTCGCCCCCGTTGCCGATGACGAGCCCCCGGAAAACGAGGATGGTCGCCGCGATCCAAAAGAGGATGTCGCCGGCCGCGGTGAAGGCCTGGCCACTTCGAGCGGCCCGCCGCAGACCCCGATAGATATCGTATGCGACTCCGATGCCGACCCCGATCAGCACGGTGATCAGGAGCATCGCCACCTGGAGATCCACGGAGGTCAAGGGCGTCCCTCCCCGCCGGCCAAGCAACCGCCGGGACTTTGGCTGGCGGTCGCTCCCTCGGTTCAGGTCTATTCGCCCCGGACGGCCGTCACCACCGCCGACGCGGCCATTTGACCACTAGCCAGACCGCCAATAGAGACCATGCTCCGAGATCCACCAGGGGCAAGGACTGCCTCAGGGCGGGGAGGGCCTTAAAGAAACCTGCTCCAGTCGGTGTAAGGGCCTCCAGGCTCCGCCCGGACCAGTAGTTCAAGACGTCGCGGACAAAGGCCCGGGTCTCCTCATATGGGGGGAGCCCGTCGCCCGAAGGGCCGGATCTCGCCACGGCCGACTGAACCGTGCCGGCGCCGGCGTTGTAAGCGGCAAAGGCCAGGATGAAGTCGCCATGGAAGGTGTCAAGGAGTCGTCTAAGGTAGGCTGCCCCGGTCCGGATGTTGCCGGCCGGGTCGTAGATGCAGTCGGACGAAGTGGCCGGCGGGGCATGTAGGCCGTCACAGCTCGAATCGGGGTTGAACATCCGCCAGACCGCCGGGCTGATCTGCATCAACCCCTTGGCCCCCGCCTTCGACCTGGCGTTGGCGTCGAAGTCGCTCTCGACCCGGATAATCGCCGCCACCAGGGACGGGTCGAGGTCGTTGCGGATGGCGTAGAAGGTGATGTCCTGGGCATAGGGCAGGTCGCGGACCTGTCCTCTGAGGGCCGAGTAGCGGCTGAGGATGGCCGTGGCCGCCCGGTTCTGCCGGTCGACGGTCGCCGCCACCCCGATGTCGGCCAGCCTGGCCAGGGTGGCCAGGACCAAATAGCCGATGACCCAGCGGCGGGCCAGCTGGTTCTCGGGATTGAAGAGGTCGCTGAGGATCACCGCCGGGCTGGCCACCACACTGACCAAGGCCCGGCCGAGCCCGCCAAGGAGCCCACCGAGCCGAGACCAAATCGGCCGGCGAGAAGGTCGCCGGCCGCCGACGAAGAGTTCCAGAGGGGCAGGGAAGGGATGCACCGGAAACTCCTCCCGGAGGCGCGACCTGACCCGGTCGGGAGGCCCGCAATTGCCCCGTTTCGGCCGGCAGATGGGTCATATTCGCCTCAGCGGAAGGTTCTTCCTGCAGACCCAGGTGGCCCGGTCGACCGGGCCGGGTTCGACCACCTCCGGGCTCAGCGGAGGAGGCGGTCGATGATCCCCTTACCCTTACCCTTGGCCGCTTTCTTAGGACCGTAGTTGACCCCATTGACGAGCCCTTCGACCTCGAGGGTTCCGAGGTCCAGGTTGAGGGTCTTGATGTGGAGCTCTTCGCCCTTCAGGGTGAGCGTCCCCAGGTCGGTGTTGAGGATGATCTCTTGATCGTCGAAGCTGATCATCTCCAGGACGCCGTTGACGGTCACGGCCTCACGATTGCTGATCGACAGGACGTGCTGCTCATCCTGGTTTAGGTCCTTGTCCTCCATGCTGACTTTCCCTCCCCTGCGGTTCCTATCTCCATTCCTATGCCCGGGGGAGGAGAATAAGACCCGGCCCCTCTTGGCCGGGCCGGGTCTGGTCCTCCAATGACTTTGCCGAGGCGCCCGGGCCTCATCGCCAGCGAGTGACGACTTGGACCGATCGGTAGTAGAAGCGGACGATGTCGGCCGCCTTCCGCCCCTGAGTGGCCAGGGCCCTGGCTCCGTCCTGAGCCATCCCGACGCCGTGGCCGAAACCGCGGCCACTGAAGGTGACGTTCTCGCCGAGCACCGAGATCTGATCGATGAGGGTCGACTTGAGCTTCTCGCTGCCGAGGGCGATCCTCAGTTGCGGGCCGGAGACCGCGGCCCCGCCCATGACCAGGGCCATGGCCCGGCCCGACGGTCCTCGCTTGGTGATCCCGATGCTGGTGAAGCTGCCGGGGTCCGTTCCGGTCACCCTGATCACCGCCGATCGTATGTCAGCTTTGGTGAAGCTGGCGGTCCACGGGCTGAACCCTTCCGACCCGGCGACGTCCTTGACGTTCGTCAGGTACGGGGTGGCCTCACCCTTCCAGTCCAAGCCCTCCTGTGGGGTGGCGGTGCGTCCCCCGCTATTGGCATGGAACCAAGCCAGGATGTAGTTGCCCCGGTAGGTGATGACCTGGCCCCGAGTGTCGGCGACGGCCCGGCGGACGGTCTCGTTGGTCCGGCTGGCATCATAGGCCTGGAAATGGTCGGGGTTATCGCAGACGTCCGTGCCGTGAAGACTCTTCACCCCACCCTCCGCCAGCCGCTTCATCGTGTAGGTCCGGGCCACGATGGCCTGGGCTCGGACGGCCTCGACCGGCCAATCCCCCGGGACCTCCGCGGCCACCACTCCGACCAGATAGTCCTCGATCTTGAGACTGGCCTGCCGGCCGGTCCGGTCGTAGTTGATGGTCACCGTGGGCTCGATGATCGTCGGGAGGGGCTTCGCGGCCGGCCCACGGGCGGCGCGTACGGCGATGAGGCCCAGCCCGACGAGGGCCAGCGCGCCAACCCACCACCACCGGCTCAGCCCCTTTCCGTTCAATCCGGTTACCCCCTTGTCGCCCGAAACGGACGGCAACGGCTGTTTCTAGGATCCTGCCGTCGGGCGGGGCGTATCGGTTTCGCCGCCGCTAGTCCTGGTCCGACCCGCCCTTCTCGAAGCCTCGTTCTTCCAAGACCTCATAGAGCTCCTTGGCCCTGGCGGCGGGGACCGCCGCCTTGACCTCGAGGACCTTGAACTTGAGGAAGCGTTCCCCGAAGCTGACCGTGACGACGTCCCCGGCCTCGACTTCGCTGGCTGCCTTGCCCGACTTCCCGTTGATCGTCACCCGTCCGCCCTCGCACGCCTGCTTGGCCACCGTCCGCCGCTTGATTACCCGGCTGACCTTAAGGAACTTGTCGAGACGCATGGCTTCCTCCCCCCAAGAAAGAATCAGGTCGCCTCTTTGGTTCGACCTGATCCTCCGGGATTACCTCTTGTCGACCGTATCTTTCAGCGATTTCCCCGCCTTAAAGGCCGGCACCTTGGCCTCGCTGATGCTGATGGCCTCGCCGGTCTGAGGGTTCCGGCCCGTGCGGGCCGCCCGGCGCCGCACCTCGAAAGTGCCGAACCCCACCAGGGCTACCTTGTCCCCCTTGCCGAGGGCATCCTCGATGGCCTCGAAGACCGCGTTGACGGCCTTCTCCGCGTCCGCTTTGCGCAGACCGGCCTTCTCCGCCACGCTATTCACCAGATCCGTCTTGTTCAAATCAATCCCCCCGTCTTCGATGGTTTCCTTTGGCCTTCTGCCATAGCCTCAATAACTCCGAGGCCCCGAGTTCCTCGACTCGGCGGCCTGCCCTGAGAGCTTCCTCCTCGACGACTTCAAACCGGGCGGCGAACCTGGTCGTGGTCTGAGTGATCGCCTCTTCTGGCTCGACGCCCGCCAGGCGGGCCAAGTTGACTAGGGCGAAGAGGAGGTCGCCGATTTCGTCACCTATTCTAACCTGGTCTTCCCGCCCGTATCCCAAAGCCAGTTCTGCCAACTCCTCCTTGGCCTTATCGATGGCCCCGGCCGCGGTCGGCCACGTGAAGCCCTTACGGGCCGCCCTTTCCTGGACTTTGATGGCCCGCATCAGAGCCGGCAGTTCCCTCGGGATGCCGGCCATGAGCCCGCGGGGTTCATCTTCAGACCGGCCTTCTTTCTCTTTTTGCTTGATCCGGTCCCAGCGGCGCAGGACCTCTTGACTGTCGGCCACCTTGACCCCGGCGAAGACGTGCGGATGGCGCCGAATCATCTTCTCGGTGATCCCGGCAATGACGTCGTCCGGCCCGAAGTCCCCTTCCTCCTCCCCGATGACCGCGTGCAGGGCCACCTGCAGGAGGACGTCGCCGAGTTCCTCGGACAGCTTGTCCGGCTTCCCGGCATCAATGGCCTCGATCGTCTCGTAGGCCTCCTCGATGAGGTACGGCTTCAGGCTCCGGTGGGTTTGTTCACGGTCCCACGGGCAGCCGCCCTCGCCACGGAGGCGGCGGACGACCTCCATGAAACGCTCGAAGGCCGAACCGGCGGTCCGTCCCTCGTCATTGCCTCGCCCCTCAAGATCCCGGTCGATGTCGCTCAACCCCGTTCGTCAATGGATGAAGCCGAACCGGCGCAAGAACCCGGACACGGCCGGCCCGACCCGCGGTATGGTTTCTAGGTCACGGGCGGACATCCCTCCGATGGCCAGAAGGACCAGGCCATAGGTAAGCCCCCCGGCGGCGATGGCCAGTACGGTTGCCGGCTTCTGATGCCCGGTCAGGGCCAGGCCCCCGACCAAGGCGCCCCGGACGGCCAGGGCCATGACGGCGGTGGCCAAGGCCGGTTTGACAAGGCCACGGTTCCAGTCGAAGATCGGACCAACCAGCGATTCTACCGCGCTCAGGTTGACCGCCGAGGCGACCAGGAAACCGACCACCGTGGCTACGGCGGCCCCCTTGATGCCGAAGGCCGGGAGACCGGTCAGGATCCAGCTCAGGACGGCCTTGACCGCGGCCCCCATGGCCAGGCTGCGGAGGGGCAGGGTGGCCCGGCCCAGGCCCTGAAGGACGGCCGACGACGTCTGTTGCAGGGCGAGGAAGAGGAGGCCCGAAGAAAGGGCGGCCACCGATACGCCGGCCATCGGCTGCCGATAAAGGAGGCTGGGGATTTCCGAACTCAACAGGTACAGGCCGATGACGCAGGGGAGGGTAAGGATGATTGTCATCCGGATGCCGGTGGCCGCCCGCTCCCTTACCAGTTGCCGGTCGCCCAGGGAGGCGGCGGCCGAAACGGCCGGGACCATCGCCATGGAGATGGCGGAGGTCACGCTGATAGGCATGAAGACCAGGGGAAACGCCATCTGGGAGAGTTGGCCGTAGAGGGCCGTAGCCTGGGCTGGAGCCAGTCCGGTGGCCTGCAGCCGCCCGGGCACGATGGTCGCGTCGAGCACGTTCATCAGCGGTTGGATGATCGCCGCCAGGCTGATCGGCACAGACAGCTTGATCAGTTCGATCAGGAAGCGCCCGGGTCCCTCGTCGGCGGTCGCCCCGCGGCTTCGCTGGCGACGCCCGGCCGGAGACCTGGACGGGCGGGCCGGCTGTTCATAGGTTCCCAGGGCGCCTCCCTCCCGCCAGTAGATGGTCGCCAAGAAGAGGAGCCCGGCGATGGCGCCGGCGACGGCGCCGAAGGTCGCCCCGGCGGCCGAATAGGCGAGGCCTCGGGGGGCCAGCCAGATCGACAAGGCGAACATGGTCGCCACCCGCACGATCTGCTCGAGCACCTGGGAAACGGCGGTCGGGGTCATCCGGTGAAGCCCCTGGAAGTAGCCGCGCAGGGCCGACATCACGGCGACCAGGAAGATGGCCGGGGAGACGGCCACCAGGCACAAGTAGGATCTGGGTTCATGGTAGACCCGATTGGCGAAGAAACCGGCCGAGGCATAGAGGACGAGCGAACAGGCAGCCCCGGTTACGGCCAGGAAGGCCAGAGAGACCCGGGCGGCCCGCCGAGCGTCCTCGAACCGTCCCTTGGCCACTCGCTCGGCGATCATCTTGCAGACGGCGATGGGCACGCCCAGGGTCGAGATGGTCAGGAGCATGTTGTAGATCGGGTAGGCCAGCCCATATAGACCGAAACCCTCGTCCCTGAGGACCCAGGAGAGGGGGATACGGTAGACGGCCCCGATGATCTTGCTGAACAGCCCGGCCAGGGCCAGGACGAGCGCGCCCTGTAGGAACGAATCCCTGGACATCGACGTCCTCCTCGCCGCCTTCGGCTCACCCGGGCAAGGACCCGGGGAAAGACCCGGGCAACAGGCCCGGGTGAAGACCCAAGCAAAGCAAAAATGCGCCTACGCAGACTCCAGCGCATTTTTGGTCAGGCCGAACGCGGCTCCAAGAACAAGGGGCACTTTGCATCCCGGCGCGGGGGATTTGGCTCGCCCCGCCGCCTACTGCTCCATCTGCTTGGCCAGAAATCCGGCGGCGGTCTCCGCCAGCTTCAGTTCCATCTCGCCGAACTGGACATCAGGCTCTTTCGAGCTGATGATGACGGCTCCGATCGGGTCGCCGCCCGAGATGATCGGGGCGATGACTTCGGCCGTGAACTTGCAGCCGGCTTCTTCGTCGTCGAGGAGGCACTCCTTGCAATAGCGGTGCTCTCCCGGCTTGGTGATGAGGACCGGCTTCCTTTCCTCCATCACCTTCTCCACGGCCACGCTGATGGCTTTGTTGAGGAACTCTTTCTTGGGGGCCCCGGCCACGGCGATGATGTTGTCCCGATCGGTGATCAGGGCGATGTGGCCGACGGCCTCGTAAAGGGAATCGGCGTATTCCTTGGCGAAGTCGCCGAGTTCCCCGATGGGGGAGTACTTCTTGAGGATGACCTCACCCTCGCGGTCGACGAATATCTCCAACGGATCGCCCTCGCGAATGCGCAGGGTTCGACGGATTTCTTTGGGGATGACCACCCGTCCGAGATCGTCGATCCGCCTGACTATGCCCGTAGCTTTCATCTGCACCCCTCCTTTTCCCTGCCCCGAGCCTCATCAGTCCGGTCTTAGTATATAGGTGCTTTAACACAATTATTCATTTTTTCCAGTTGGGCAAGCCGCCCGGCGGACCCGCCTTGGCCGGCTCCGGCGGAGCCGTTCTAGACCACAACGGCGAAGCGTTCGGCCTGGGCCAGGACGCCCTCGACGGCCTCGAGCAGCCGGCCCTCTTCGAGCCCTTGGACCTTGATCAGCAGGACCGGCGCGGCCTTCTGGGGCGAGAGGACGATCCGGTCGCGGTGCTTCAGCGACAGGTCGGATAGGGAATCCAGGGAGAGGCGGCGCATCGGCCCGAATTTGATCTGGACGATGCCTTTCTGCTGGACGACGGCGACGACGCCGAGCTTCTTCGCCAACGCCTTGATCCTGGCCACCCCGAGGAGGTTCTGAACGGCCTGCGGTGGGTCCCCGAAGCGGTCGCGGACCTCGTCGAGGATCTCGTCGGCGTCGCCCTGGTCCTCGACCACCGAGATTTTCTTGTATAGCTCTATCTTCTGCCGCGAGTCGGGGACGTAACCATCGTCGACATAGGCGTCGATGGGCAACTCGATGGATGGCTCGATGACCTCGGGCCGCTTCTCACCGCGCAGTTCCAGGACGGCTTCCTCGAGCATCTGGGCGTAAAGGTCGAAGCCGACGGACAGGATGTGGCCATGTTGCTCAGGGCCGAGGATGTTGCCGGCCCCGCGGATCTCCATATCCCTCAGAGCGATCTTGAAGCCCGACCCAAACTCGGTGAATTCCTTGATTGCCTCGAGCCGCTTCTCGGCCGTCTCGGTGATGACCTTGTCCCGCCGGTAGGTGAAGTAGGCGTAGGCCAGCCGGTTCGAGCGCCCGACCCGCCCCCTCAGCTGATAGAGTTGAGCCAGCCCGAGGTGGTCGGACTCCTCTACCACCAGGGTGTTGACATTGCTGATGTCCAGGCCGTTCTCGATGATCGAGGTGCAGGCGAGGACGTCCTCCTCACCGTTCATGAAGTCGAGCATGATCCGCTCCAGATCGTCCTCGTTCATCTGGCCGTGGCCCACGGCCACCCTGGCTTCGGGTACGAGGCGCTGGATCCGCGCGGCGACCCGGTCGATGGTCTGGACCCGGTTGTGGACGTAGTAGACCTGCCCCCCGCGGTCCAGCTCCCTCTGGATGGCCTCCCGGACCAGTTCGTCCGAGTACTCGACGACATAGGTCTGGACCGGGTAGCGGTCCTCGGGCGGGGTCTCGATGACGCTCATGTCGCGGATGCCGATCATCGCCATGTGCATCGTCCGCGGAATGGGCGTGGCCGAGAGGACCAGGACGTCGACGGTCTCCTTGAGCTTCTTCAGGCGTTCCTTGTGGGCCACCCCGAAGCGTTGCTCCTCGTCGATGATCAGCAGGCCCAGGTCCTTGAAGTGGACGTCCTCGGAGAGCAACCGGTGGGTGCCGATGACCACATCGGCCGCCCCCTTGCGGGCGGCCGCGGCCGCCTTCTTTTGCTCGGCGGCCGAGCGGAAGCGCGAGAGGAGCTCGATCTTGACCGGGTAGCCGGCGAAGCGGTCCCGGAAGGTGTTGAAGTGTTGGGCGGCCAGGATGGTCGTGGGGACGAGGACGGCCACCTGCTTGCCGTCCATCACCGCCTTGAAAGCGGCTCGGATGGCCACCTCGGTCTTGCCGTAGCCGACGTCCCCGCAGAGGAGGCGCTCCATAGGCTGCGGCTTCTCCATGTCCGCCTTGATTTCGGCGGTCGCCTGCAATTGGTCGGGGGTCTCCTCGAAGCGGAAGGCCTCCTCGAACTCGTGCTGCCAGACGGTGTCGGGACCGAAGGCGTGCCCCGGCGTGGCCTGCCGGACGGCATAGAGGCGGAGTAGTTCCTCGGCCATCTGGCGGACGGAGGCCTTGACCCGGTTCTTGACCTTGGCCCAGTCCATCCCGCCGAGCTTGTAGACCTTCGGTTCCTGGCCCTCGGCCCCGATGTACTTCTGGACCAGGTCAATCTGGTCGGTCGGGACGTAGAGCCGGTCCTCCCCCGCGTACTGGACATAGAGGTAGTCCCGGTTCTTCCCCTGGATCTCCAGGGTCCGCAGGCCGAGGTACCTGCCGATGCCGTGGCTGACGTGGACGACGTAGTCGCCGATCTTGAGGTCCTGATAGGAGGCGAGCCGCAGGCCCTCGCGGGCGGTCCTGGGCTTCGTCCGCCGCTTGACCCGGCCAAAGATGTCGTCATCGGTGAGGACCACGAGGCCGATCGCGGGGAATTCGAAACCGGTCTCGAGGCTACCGACGACGGCCGCGAAACGCGCCGGTTCGGGGATCGTCCAGGCTTCTTCAGTCTGGGCCGGCAGGCCCTCTTCACGGATGATGCTGGCCAGGCGTTGGGCCCGCTCGACGGTGGAGGCTACCAGGACGACCCGATCGTTCCGGGCCGCGTAGCGCTTGGCCTCAGCGACAAAGGCTTCCCGCTGGCCCTGGAAACTTGGACCCGGGCGGGCCTCGACGGCGACCAGGTTGTCGGGTTCGGCCGCCGGGAACTTCCGCAGCAGGAGGGACAAGTAGATGACCGGGCGCTCCTTGGCCCGGGCCCAGAAGTCGTCGTAGCCCTGGTAAACCGCCGCCTGGGTCGGCAGGGCCTCGCCCCGCTCGAGGGACGAGCCGTACATCTCGGCGACCACCCGCTCGCTCTCATCGGCCGCTTCTTTGATCCGCAACGGGTCGTCAAGGACGACGACCGCCCGCGGTGGCAGGTAGTCGATGATTGTCTCGAGGTGCGGAAAGAAGAACGGGGCATACGATTCGAGGCCCTCGTCGCCGGCGTTCTCCAAGCGCTCGAGGTGGGCCTCGACCCGCTCCCGGAGCGCCTGGGCGGGCTTGCCGAGGTCGGCCTTGGTCAGTCTTCTCAGGCTGGCCTCCAGTTCGCGCCGGATGGCCTTGAGGGCCTCGTCCCGCCCACCCTCCGGAAAAATCATCTCCCGAGCCGGAGTGACCCGGATCGACTGAAGGTTGGTCAAGGACCGCTGAGAGACGGGGTCGAAGAGGCGGATGGAGTCGATCTCGTCGTCAAAGAACTCAACCCGCCAGGGCTGGTCGGACACCGGTGAGAACAGGTCGACGATCCCACCGCGGACGCTGAACTGGCCCTTTCCCTCGACCACGTCAACCCGTTCGTAGGCCATGGCGGCCAGGCTTTCGACGACCAGGTCAAGGTCCAGACGGTCGCCCCACTTGAGGTCGACCCCCAAGGTGTTGAAGCGTTCCCGGGGCATCAGCCGGGGTAGGACGGCCCCGACCGGGGCGATGACGATCGGCGAGCCGCCCCCGCCGAGCCGCCAGAGGACCCGCAAACGGTCGGCGAAGAGCTCGGGGCTGTGGGCGACGACCTGATAGGGAAGGATCTCGACGGCCGGGAAGACGTCGACCTCGCGCCCCCCGAGAAGGGTCGCCAGGTCGTCCTTCAGGCGCTCGGCCTGGGTCAGGTGACTGACCAGGACGAACAGCGGCCGCTCGGTGGCCCGGGCCATCTCGGCCAGGAAATAGGCCTTCTGGGATCCGGTCAGGCCATAGACCAGTTGCTGACGGGCCCCCTCGTCGAGGGCCGTCCGGACCCGGTTGAACTCTTTGAGCTCGGGCCTTTGTGGGGAGGGGCTTAGGCTCACGCGCTTGTCCTCCAAAGCCAAAAGGGGGCTCTCCCTCTAACTCCGGGGAGTCCCTGCCGGCCTGTCTTGTTCGGTTGGTCGGAACTAATTATAGCCGGGCGGCGCCGGACGGTCAACCGCCCGTCCCTCGATGGAAGCCTGCTTCGGCGCCGGTTAGGGCGCCTTCCGGCGCCGACTTGGGCCGCTCAGCTCCGGCAACCGGCCGATGACGACGGAGTTGAAAAGGACGTGGACCATGGTCGCCGCCAGGACCGCCGCCGGGCCCGAACCAGTCCGCCGCCAGACGAGGGCGGCCGCGGTCCCGAAGCCGAGGTGACCGGCCAGGCCGACGAGGCCCGCGAAGAGCCCGGCCTTCGACGGTTTGGCCACGTCGTAAACCAGCTCGATGGCCCCGAAGAGGGCGTGGGTGGCCAGGATGGGGGCGGTCAGGAAGAGCGCCGAGCCGGTCTTGGCCGTCTCTTCGAGAAGGGGCACGAGCACGGCCACCGCGGTCCGGCGACCGTCGCCGACGGCCACCCGGTTGGCAACGAGGGCGACCATCGCCGCGATGATGGCGGCGAGGACGGTTAAACCGAGAGTTCTCACGGGTCTTAAGGTGACCGAAAAGGCCGCTGCCTAAGCAGCGGCCGAGCGGCTCTGGTCTTCAGTTGGGCGGAGCCCGCTGTGGGCGGTCCCGGGGCGGGGCGTCCTTGAATGGCGGCCTCAGGGGCGGTCCTGGGGCTTCCTCGGTTTGGGTGGTTCCTGGTCTCCCGGGCCCGAGTCGGCCGGCTTGGCCAGGTCGAGCCCATTGGCGACGGCCATCGCCCGCTCGAGCCCGGCGGCCAGGAAGGCCTCGAGGCAGTCGGCGGCGGCGACGACGACCCGGTCCAGGATGGCCAGTTCGGCCCGAGAGGGACGATCGAGGACCCATTTGACCACATCCCCGCCCGACTCCGGCCGGCCGATTCCCAGGCGCAGACGCGGGAACTCGGTCGTCCTCAGGTGATCGGCGATCGACTCCAACCCGCGATGCCCGGCGCTCGAGCCGGAACCCTTCAGCCGCAGGCGGCCGACGGGCAGGTCGAGATCGTCGACGACGACCAGCATATCCCGGGGAAGCAGGCCGAGGGTCGAAAGGGCGGCCCGGACCGCCCCTCCGGAGAGGTTCATGTAGGTTTGCGGCTTGAGCAGGAGGACATCCTGGCCGGCCACCCGGCCTCGCCCGGTCCGCCCCTGGAACCGCCGCCCGGACAGGGTGATCCCGTGCCTCCGGGCCACTTCGTCGACGGCCCTGAAGCCCATGTTGTGCCTGGTCCCGGCATACTCGCGGCCGGGGTTGCCCAGGCCGACGAGGAGCTCCATCCTGCCCCACCTCCGCGCGGCCCCCGGGGGCCGTACATACGAGGAGCGTAATCCCGGGGGATTACGCTCCGCCATGGCCAGGGGTTGATTACTTCTCGCTCTTGCCCTTTACTTCCTTGCCGGGGGCCTCGCCCTCGGCTTCTTCCTTGCCCTTGCCGATGACCTCCGGCTGGGTCCGATCGGCGCTCTCGGCGGCCGCCTCCGGCTTGACCTCTTCCTCGACCGCCTTCGGGGCCACCAGTGAGGCCACGACGGTGTCGAGTTCGGTGACGACCTCGACCCCCTCGGGGATCTTCAGGTCGGCCACGGAGAGGTGATGACCGATCGCCAGGGTGGAGACGTCGGCCACGAGGTGATCCGGAATGTTGGTTGGGAGGCACTCGACCTCGATCTCCCACAGCTGATGCTGCAAGATTCCGCCGCCCTTCTGGGCCAGCTCTTCGCCGACGACCCGGATGGGCACCACCGTGCGCAGGCGATCCTTGAGTGAGATCTGGTAGAAGTCGGCGTGGACGATGTCCCCGCGGACCGGATCTTGCTGGACATCCTTGACCATACAGGTCCGCTCATCGACGGCGCCGTCCTCGCCGATGGCCAGCCGGATGATGCTGTTGCGCCCGGCCCGCGTATTCAGGACCCGACCGAAATCTTTGGCCGGAACCTTCACGGCGACGGCCTCGACGCCCTTGCCGTAAAGGACCGCCGGGACGTAACCCTCCCGCCGGGTGGCATGGGCGCTGCCCTTGCCGGTCTCACGTTTGGCGGCCTGGAGAAGAACCTGTTCCATTTTCCGCTAGTAGCCCCTTTCTCACACAGGAAAAAAGCACTGCCAATGGGCAGCAACATCAACATGATAATCGTTCGGCCTTCAGTTGTCAACGTTTTGGCCTTTGTCGTTTTGGCCTTTGGCGCCCGGTTTTCCGTGCTTCGCCGAGGGTCCCGCGACCTGGCGTCGGGCTTCGGTCGCTTGTCGCCTTACTTGAACATGGTGCTGATCGAAAGATCCTGGGCGATCCGGCTGATCGCCTCGGCCAGCAGGGTTCCGATGGACAGGACCTTGAATTTCGGAGACGAGGCCTCTTCGGGCGTCAGGGGGATGGTGTTGGTGACGACGACCTCTTTGATCGGCGATGACTCCAGCCGTTCCACCGCCGGGCCGGAGAGGACCGGGTGGGTGGCGCAGGCGTAGACCTCAGTCGCCCCCCGCTCGACCATGGCCGCGGCGCCGAGGCAGATCGTGCCGGCCGTATCGATGATGTCGTCGACCATGATCACCGTCTTGCCCTGGACCTTGCCGATGACGTTCATGACCTCGACCGCGTTCGGCTCGGGACGGCGCTTGTCGATGATGGCGATGGGCACCCCCAGCCGGTCGGCCAGGGTCCTCGCCCTGGTCACCCCGCCGAGGTCCGGGGAGACGACGACGGCGTTATTGAGCTTCTTCGACAGGAGATACTCGGCGATGATCGGGATACCGCTCAGATGGTCCACCGGGATGTCGAAGAACCCCTGGATCTGACCGGCGTGGAGGTCGACGGCGAGGATCCGGCCGACCCCGGCCGTGGTCAGGAGGTTGGCCACCAGCTTGGCGGTGATCGGCTCGCGGCCCCGCGTCTTCCGATCCTGCCTGGCATAGCCGTAATAGGGGATGACCGCCGTCACCCGCTGGGCCGAGGCCCGCCGGACGGCGTCGATCATGATGAGCAGCTCCATCAGGTTGTCGTTGATCGGCGTGCAGGTCGGCTGGACCAAGAAGACATCGGCCCCGCGGACGTTCTCTTCGACGATGATCTTGATCTCACCGTCGGAGAACCGCCCGACGTCGGCTTTCCCGACCCGGATGCCCAGACGGCCGGCGATCTCCTCGGCCAGGGCCCGATTGGCCGAGCCGGTCAAGACTTGAAGGTTCATCTCTGGTGTGATCGGTGTCACCCTTGGTCCCTCCTGAATTCCTCTTCCCGTTGCTATCATGTCGGGTCTTGACGAATGGCCGGTCCACCCAGTGGAGAGCCCCTTCGCCATTTTCAGGGTTCGCTATGTGGCCCGGGCTTTCCCGCTCGTTCGCGCCTTTTTTTGGCCCAACCCTCGATGTTCACCTGCTCCTTGCTCCGGGCGATGGCCAGGGCGTCGCCGGGAACGTCGTTGGTCAGGGTGGAGCCGGCCGCGGTATAGGCCCCCCGGCCGATGGTAATTGGGGCGACGAGGTTGTTGTTGCACCCGATGAAGGCCTCCGGGCCGATGACCGTCCGGTGTTTCTTCTCGCCGTCGTAGTTGACCACGACCACGCCGGCCCCGATGTTGACCCCGCCGCCGATCTCGGTGTCCCCGATGTAGCTGTGGTGGGAGATCTTCGTCCCCCGGCCGACGACCGAATTCTTCAACTCGGCGTAGTTGCCGATGCGGGCCTCCGACCCGATGACGTTGCCGGCCCGTAGATGGCTGTAGGGGCCGACCGTGACCTTCTCGCCGACCTGGCTCTTTTCAATCACCGAGTGCTGGATGACGCAGCCCGGGCCGATCCTGGAGTCGCGGATGTCCGCCGACGGCCCGATGACGCAGCCCTCGCCGATCTCGGTCCGGCCGCTGATGAAGGTGAAGGGGAGGATGGTAGCGTCTCGCCCGACGACCACGTCGGCGTCGACATAGGTCTTATCCGGGTCGGTCACGGTCACCCCGGAGGTCATCAGGCGGTCGAGGATTCGTCGACGGACGACGGCCTCGGCCTCGGCCAGCTGCCGGCGGTGGTTGATTCCGCTGACCTCGTCGGGGTCGGCGGCCGCGTAGACGTGGCCGGGCCGCCCGTCGGCCATGATCAGCCGGACCACATCCGGGAGATAGTATTCCTTTTGGGCGTTGTCATCCTTCAGCCGCGGCAGGGCGGCGAAGAGGGCCCGGCTGTCGAAGCAGTAGATGGCCGTGTTGATCTCGTTGATCTGGCGCTCCTCGGGGGTGGCGTCACGATCCTCGACCACGGCCAGGAGGCGCTCTTCCGGCGAACGAATGACCCGGCCGTATCCCGCCGGGTCTTCGACTCGGGCCGTCAGGAGGGTCACGCCGGCCCCTGAACGCTGGTGGGCGGCGATGAAGTCGGCCAGGGTCTCCCGGGTGAGGAGGGGGGTGTCTCCCGGCAGGACCATCAAAGTTCCGTCGAAGCCTCGCAGCCTCGAGGCCGTCTGGGCGACGGCGTGACCGGTGCCCAATTGCTCCTCTTGAATGACGTAATCCGCCCGGTCACCCAGGGCGGCTTCGATCAGTTCACGCTGGTAACCCACGACCACCAGGGGCTTTGCACCGACCGCCGCGGCGGCCGCCTCGACCACATACTCAATCATCGGCCGGCCGGCCAACTGGTGGATCACCTTGGGCAGATTGGATTTCATCCGGGTACCCTGGCCGGCGGCCAGGATCACGCATTGGACTTCGGGCACACCCTCAACCCCTCGGATTAAGTAGTAACCTGGACCCAGCCACTTATTCAACATGCCAATCGTGGTTCCTTCATCGGGGCGGGGGCGGGGGCGAGGGCCGGAGCGGCGGGGCTGGTCTCCAGTCGGGTCGCCCCAGGCCGGACAATGGGGATGGGAGAACGTGGAAGGGCCCGTCCGCGGGGGACGGGCCTGATCTGGGAAGATGTTTGTCAACCCAGAAAACCGCGCTCGCCGCCTTGGCTACAAGCAATGCTAAGCCGGGGTGAGCAAGGTCAGAAATGTGAGGCTCCCTCAGGAGGGCTTGAGACTGTGATATGGCTTCTTGGGTGGCACTGGGGGGGCCCGGTTCACGGATTACGTTCAATTTGGTTGCAGAAGTCCCACGTCCACGCTAGGGGGTCTGGGGCTGCCATACTGGATATCGACCCTTGCCGATTCGCATGATCTCACGACCTGGAACGGACAGCCATATGACTGAAGAACCGTCCTGCTCCACGGTCTGAAAAAGCCAGCTGCCGGTCTTCGGGCTGAAATCCCAGATCCTGACTTCTCCGATTCCTTTTGGCATCTGTGTTGGAGCGGGCTTATCGGCTGGTTTCTGGGGCGACGGCCGACTTGTGTAGATGGTTCCCCCTGTATCCTTTATGACCTTGCCTTTCACCGACGTGTCGATGTAGACCACTTCTTGACCGTTCCATGACCAGGGGAAAACAGAGTGCCCGTCGTCTCCTCTTAGAAGCAGCGTCGAGTTCCCGTCAGCCAGTGTGAGTTCTTTCAGCTCACAATACCCCGCCCCGCCCTCCGGCAAATCGACTGTACCCCCGTAATGCACTTCCGAGTATGCTAACTTCTGTCCGTCCGGGGACCACTTCTCCCCCCAGACACCTGCTTTGAGAATGAGCTTCCGCCTCTGGATATCGACCACATTGATTACTCTGGACGGGTAACCGGAACCGCTGACCAAAAGATGCTGGCCAGTCGGCGACCACTCCATCCTGGCGACCAGGGTCGGGTCTCCATCGAAGTCTAGCGCAACTGCGTACGCTTCTTGGCTTCCTATCGAGTGTATCCTCAGCTTCGGATTAGTCTTCGGATCGTCAACACTTGTATGGATCAGGTGCTTTCCATCCTGCGACCAAATACAGCTGGACGCTTCTTCTGGCGAGATCCAGAGAGCATGGTGGGACCGGGGAGTATAGATTGCGACCTTTCGGGCTTCGTTCACGAAGGCAAACAGGTCTTTGGTGCTAGTCGTATGCCGACAACCCGGGACAAGAAGACTAGCAACCATCAGTAGAATGAGAACCGGGCGTGTCACCGCCATCCACCTACCTGCGGTGATAAATGAAGATGCTCTGCGGTGTCCAGCCGTTGCTCACGTATTGGCCAATGGTCTGGTAGTTGCGGTCGCCCCACGGGTCCCTGATATAGAAGCTGTTGTCATCAGTCCATTTGCCCCAGACCTTGTACACGGCGACGAAGTGGGTACTCGAGCCCTTCGTTAGGTAGACGATCACGGGTTCAGAGTGGTAGTAGACACCCACGACGACAGACGCTCTGTCGTAGACATATTGGCCGTCCCAGGTGGCCGTCCCCTGGCTTGCATTGGGAGCCCAGGCCCAGTCGAATAGGTCGGCATGGGTGCCGAGAGCGGTGTTGAACTCAGGAACGGTGTACGTGGCCCCGAAGTATCTGAACGTGGAAAGCGCGCTGCAGAATCCGCAGCCTTCTTCAGCCACGGACTTGTTGCGATCCTGCATCATGACAGTGGGATAATCGAGCTGGTTGAACAAGGGGACCCCCGACAGCTCCCAGTAGTAGTACTCCTGTTCGGGGGGTATCGAGGTTATGCCTACATCGCCTGCCGTGATTCCGTAGATGCCGGGCTTCAGCGGAACGTCCTGAACTTACGGAGGCAGTTTGATGTTACCCGCAAAAGCAACGGTAGGCAACAAGCCAACGAGCACCAAAGCAAGGGCAAGTGAGAGGATTCTCTTCATCCGCCATTCCTCCTTTTTTTGTCACCGGCTCACCCCATTCGCCGGCAATGCTAGCATGTACTTCTATACTTGTCGCTTTTTGGGACATTCCGGCGGGCGGTTTACATAGTGCGGAAAGATTCTTGTACCCAAAGCCGATCCATGTCGCCTGAGTGTCTATAAGACGAGCTAAGCAGAGGTGAGCAAGGAAAAAGGAAATGGGTCCCCTCAGTGAGAGGACCCACCTAGGCTTGCCGTGAACTTCCGTGAACCGGCCCTCCAGAGTCTTTGAGGGCACCCGTCAATAGCCTGGGCCCACCGTTGTCGGTGGGCCTTTCGATTTTGACCGTTCGATTGTCACTGTGGGGTTGCGTCTCCTCACTGCGCCCTGGCCAGCGGCGCGCTCCTCCCGTTGAGCCCCTCCTCATAGGCCCGGATGACCGCCCCCTGAATCATCTCCCGGGCCTCAGCGGTGATTGGATGGGCCACGTCACGGAAGGTCCCTTCCGGCGTCTTGCGGGACGGCATAGCCACGAAAAGGCCATTCTGCCCCTCGACCACCCGGACATCGTGAACCACGAAC
>DASXUT010000072.1 GCA_036504675.1 Bacillota bacterium
GACTTCATCCCGACCACCGATCTTGAGTTCTTCAATGGTCAGGTCACCGTCGGCGATCCGCTCGGCCGCCTTCTTGACCCGGCCGACCTGGACGGCGACGGATCGGCTGACCAGGAAGGACATCAGGGCGGCGATCAGGAACCCGACGATGGCCACCGGGACGAGGATCCCGATGAACTGACCCCGCAAGGCCGTGAAGGTGGCCTCCGAGATGCCGACATACGGCCCGGCGACAACCTTGCCCGTGTGGTCCTTCAAGGGGACGTAGACCGTCTTCTGCCACTCGCCGGCGACGACCGCCCGGCCTCGGTACTCCTCGCCCTTGCGCAGATTGGTCATCACCGGGATCGAGTAGACTGTTCCGATGGCCCGGTTCTCTGTGGCCTTGCCGTCGGCGTCTTTGAGTCGGACGTTGGTGGTCACGCGGATGCCGTCCATGGCGACGGTCGCCGTGACCTCTCCGTTGGTGCGGTCGCGGACCTCATCGACGATGGAGTAATTCTGGTTGAGGACCTCGGCGGCGATGACCGCCCCGGCCACGGCACCGGTCGGCCCCTTGACCGGGGCCACCGCGACCAAGACCAAGGCGCCGGTGACTTCCTTCTCCTTGCGCTCCTCAGCCCCGGCGGTCGCCTTCACCGGGATGACCACGAGCTTGCGAAGGTCCGGACCCTCCGCCGCCCAGTCGGCTTCCGGAAGGACCGCCGCCGCCGCGGCCACGGCGCCCTTGCTCAGGACGTCAGCCACCAGCCCGTTGGCCGCAAAGGCCTGGCCGACCTGGTCGCTGTTGGCCCGAGCGACCACTCTTCCCTGGGCGTCGACGACGGTCAGGATCTGGAGGTTGGCCGCCCCCGCCTTGAACCTGGCGACCTGATCCCTGGTGACCTTACCCCGACCGGCCAGGGCCCCCTTGACCTGGTCGCTCTCGGCTACCGCCGAGGCCTGGTCGCGAACCCTGGCCAGGTGCTGGTCGATGAGCGACCGCTCCAGGTTGATGGCCAGGTCCAACTGCTTCTTGGCGTTGGTCTCGACGTCGCCGTTCATGCTGTAGAGGGTTATCCCCGAAAGCAGGCCGACCGCCAGGAGGACCCCCCCGACGGCCACTCCGAAGACTTTGGCCATGATCCCGAAGCGGAACCTGAGGCCGCGGAGCCGTTTGGCCGCCGGTCCCGTCCCCGATCCCACGCTGCCCGACTTCACTGCAAGGACGCCCCCCTTGGCTGTGGCCTTACGCCCGAGAGCCTATAGTAAATCTGTGAACCGTTTCACCAACATTAATCGCCAGATTTCGACAAGCGGTTTAATGGGTGGACTCCGGTTTCCGACCATCCTTGGCCGGGTGCAGGCACCATCTGTCATTCAATGGGTCTTTTGGGGCCATGGCTCGCCATTGACCAATGCGCCGCGATGAGAGATAGTTGTCACATAATAAAGTCAGAACTCTTTCGACATCCCGTGACCGGCCAAGATCCAGGCCCCTGGACCGCCTCACCGGTCTTAGCAGGGGTTTGAGCGCAAGAAACGGATAGCGCTTTGGCCCGACCTCTGCTATTCTAGGAGCATGGGAAAACGCGAACCCACCTTCCTCGACGACGAGGCCCGGTGGCGGGCCGTCCTTGAACGGGATGGCTCGGCCGACGGCCTCTTCTACTACGCGGTCCGGACGAGCGGCGTGTATTGCCGCCCGACCTGCCCGTCTCGGCGGCCCGGTCGGTCGTCGGTGGTCTTCTTCGAAACCGCCGAGGCGGCCGAGGCGGCCGGTTTTCGCCCCTGCCGGCGGTGCCGGCCGGATGAGGTCAGTTCGATCCAGCGGGTGGTGGCCGAGGTTCGGCGGATGATCGAGGCCGCCAATGCCCCTCTAACCCTGGCACAGTTTGGCCGGGCCGTCAATCTCAGCCCCTATCACCTGCAGCGGGTGTTCAAACGGGCGACCGGGCTGACCCCGAGGCAATACTCGACGGCCCTGCGGGGCCGGCGGCTCAAGGATGGACTGAAGCACGGCTCCAGCGTGAGCGAGGCGATGTACGACGCCGGTTACGGGTCGGCCCGGGCCCTCTATGACCAGGCCCATCACCTCCTGGGGATGACCCCCGGCCGGTACCGGGGCGGTGGTCTTGGCGAGACGATCAGGTATGCCTTCGAGGAGACAGACCTCGGGACGATGATCGTCGCCGCCACGGAAAAAGGCGTCTGCGCCCTCCGTTTCGGCCATCGGAAGCTGCTTCTGGGGGAGATGCGGGCGGAGTTTCCCCGGGCCCGGCTCATCGCCGACCCCCTGGCGGTCGCTCCGTATGTGGAGGCGGCGGCGGCCCACCTGTCCGGCCGGCGTTCCGACCTCGACCTTCCTTTGGACATCGTGGCCACCGCCTTCCAGCAACGGGTGTGGGCGACGGTGAGAGCCATCCCCTATGGCCAGACCCGCTCGTACCGGGAGGTGGCTGAGGCCATCGGCCGACCCGGGGCGGCCCGGGCGGTGGCCACGGCCTGCGCGGCCAACCCGGTCGGCCTTCTCGTCCCGTGCCATCGGGTGGTCCGAGCCGACGGCGGGCTCAGCGGCTATCGATGGGGCATCGACCGCAAGCGGGCCCTGCTCGATCTGGAGGGATCATCTTGACGACCAAGGACTCCGCCGCCCTCGTTCTCCTCTCATCTTTGTGGGGCGGCTCTTTCATCTTCATGCGCATCGCCGCGCCGGCCTTTGGGCCGGTCGTCCTGATCGAGTTGAGGGTGGCCATCGCCGCCTTGTTCCTTCTCGGTTACACGGCGCTCATTCGCAAGCTTCCCGATTTCCGCGCCAACTGGCGCCATTACCTGGTTATCGGGGCCGCCAATGGGGCCCTCCCGTTCACCCTCATCGCCACCGCCGAGCTCCTTCTCCCGGCGTCCCTGGCGTCGATCCTCAACGCCACGACGCCGCTCTTCACCGCCCTCTTCGCCGCCCTCTGGATGGGCGAGGTCTTCACCGCCCGCAAGGTCGGTGGGTTGGCCCTCGGGTTCGTCGGCGTAGTCGCCCTGATCGGCCTGGGACCCGTGCCGGTGACCCCGGCGGTCATCGGCTCGGTGGGGCTCTCCCTGGCGGCCACCGTCTCCTACGGCGTGGCCGCGGTCTACACCAAGATGAAGGTCCCGGCGGGGCAATCCCAAGCCCTGGCCGCAGGCACCCAGCTCTTCGCCGCCCTGATCCTGCTCCCGCTGGTGCCCTTCACCCTCCCCCATCAGACCCCGCCGGCCCTTGCCGCCTGGTGCGCGCTGGGCCTTGCCCTGCTGTCGACGGCCCTGGCCTTCTTGCTTTTCTTCTACCTGCTCGAGCAAGTCGGCCCGGTCAGGGCGACCATGGTCGCCTACCTGGTCCCCGCCTTCGGAGCTCTGTGGGGTTTCCTCTTCCTCCGCGAATCGCTGGGAGTCGGCTCGTTGCTCGGTTTCGGATTGATCCTGGCCAGCGTGGCCATGGTCACGGCGGCTCCGGCCGGAAGGGTACAGGAAAGGCCGGCCCACTGAGGGGCCGGCCTTTCCTGCGAAATGACGCAGGGTCAGGTTCAAGCCCCCATTCAGCTATTCCCGAAAAAGCGAGGGCCGTCGCAACAGGCGACGGTCCTCGCGGTTTCATCGGTTGTAAGCGGTCCTCAGTCCCAGGTCCCCAGTCCTACCGCAGCAGGCTCGAGGCGATGACCAGCTTCATGATCTCCGAAGTGCCCTCGTAGATCTGGGTGATCTTGGCGTCGCGCATGAAACGCTCGACCTTGTTCTCGCGCATGTAGCCATTACCGCCGTGGACCTGGATGGCCTCGATGGTCTGCCGCATGGCCACGTCGGAGGCGAAGAGCTTGGCCATGGCGATCTCCTTGGAGCAGCGGACGCCCTTGTCGCGCAACCACGCGGCGCGATAGACCATCAGCCGGGCGGCGTCGATCTCGGTGGCCATCTCGGCCAGCTTCCATTGGATCGCCTGGAGCTCAGCGATGGGCTTGCCGAACTGGATGCGCTGCTTCGAGTAGGCCAGGGCGGCGTCGAGGCCGGCCTGAGCCAAACCGAGGGCCTGCGCGCCGATACCGACGCGGCCGGTATCAAGAGTGGCCATGGCGATCTTGAAGCCGTCCCCTTCGTTGCCCAGACGGTTCTCCACCGCCACCTCGACGTCCTCCATGATGACGTCGGCGGTGCAGGAGGCCTTGATCCCCATCTTGTCTTCGGGCTGCCCGAAGGACAGGCCCTTCTGGCCCTTCTCGACGAGGAAGGCGGTGATCCCCTTATTTCCCTTGGACTTGTCGGTCATCGCGAAGACGATGTACAGGCTGGACTTGGAAGAGTTGGTGATGAAACACTTGAGACCGTTGAGGACGTAATGGTCCCCCTGGAGGACGGCCACCGTCTGTTGGGCGGCCGAATCGGAGCCCGCGTTCGGCTCGGTCAGGCAGAACGAGCCCATCCATTCCCCGGTGGTCAGCTTGGGGAGGTACTTCTTCTTCTGCTCAGGGGTGCCGAAGCGCTCGATGGTCTCGGCATGAAGCGAGTTGTGGACCTCGAGGATGACCGCGGTGGATGCGCAGACGCGGGAGATCTCCTCAAGGACGAGGGTGTGGTCGAGGAGCGAGGCTCCGCTCCCGCCGTATTCCGGGGAAATGGTCATTCCGACGAATCCTTGCTTGGCCATCTTGTGCCAGTTGTCCCAGGGGAATTCGTGGGTCTTGTCGATCTCCGAGGCGATTGGGGCCACTTCCCGCTCGGCGAACTCGCGGGCGGTTCGGCGGATCATTTCTTGTTCTTCCGTCAAGGTGAAATCCACTCTTGCCCTTCCTCCTTACGCAGTTAACTTACCAACGCCGGCACCCCGCCTGGTGACCGCAGGTTTTTGTTGGTTTGGCGGGACACCGGCCTTCGTGCCGATTTCCCCGTCCGGGTCCAAGGCACGGACCCCGACGGCTAGAGCCGTCTCACTTTGGTCCGGGTGAAGGTGATGATGTCGTCGGTCCTCGTCCCCGGCCCGAAGCAACCGGCCACGCCGGCCGCCGTGAGTCCGGGCACGTCCTCCTCGGGGATGATCCCCCCGACAAGGACGAGGACGTCGTCCATCCCCCTCCGCCGGAGAAGGTCGACGACCTTGGGAACGAGGGTGTTATGGGCCCCCGAAAGGATCGATAGGGCGACCACGTCGACGTCCTCCTGGAGGGCCGCTTCGACGATCTGCTCCGGGGTCTGATGCAGGCCGGTGTAGATGACCTCCATCCCGGCGTCGCGGTAAGCCCGGGCGACGACCTTGGCCCCCCGGTCGTGGCCGTCCAGACCCGGCTTGCCGACCAGGACCCTGACCTTGCGCTCCTGCGGCTCCCACATAGCCCGCACCTCCTAGTAGATCGCGGGTTCGCGGTAGACTCCGAAGACCTCGCGCATCACGTCGCAGATCTCGCCCAGCGTGGCATAGGCCTTGACGGCCCGCAGAAGGTGCGGCATGACGTTGTCCGTGCCCTCGCCCGCCCGTTTCAGGACGGCCAGCGAAGCGGCCCACTCGGCCTGGTCGCGGGTGGCCCGGACGCGCCGCGTCCGCTCGATCTGCCGCCGCTGAACTTCGGGTTCGATCTTCAGGATGGGGATGGTCAGGGGCTCGCCGGAGATGAACTTGTTGACCCCGACGATGGTCTGCTCGCCGGACTGCACCTGCCGCTGGTAGCGGTAGGCGGCGTCGGCGATCTCCCGCTGGAAGAAGCCCTTCTCGATGGCCGGGATGACCCCGCCGAGGGCCTCGATCTGGTCGAAGTAGTCCCGGGCCCCCCGTTCCATCTCGTCGGTCAGGGCCTCGACGAAGTAGGAACCGGCCAGGGGGTCGATGGTGTTGGCCACGCCGCTCTCCTCGGCCAGGATCTGCTGGGTGCGGAGGGCGATTGTCGCCGCCTTCTGACTTGGCAGGGCCAAGGCCTCGTCCATCGAGTTGGTGTGCAGGGATTGGGTCCCGCCGAGGATGGCCGCCAGGGCCTGGACCGTCGTCCGAGCGATGTTGTTCTCGGGTTGCTGCGAGGTGAGCGAGCAGCCGGCGGTCTGGGTGTGGAAGCGGAGCATCCACGACCGGGGGTCTTTGGCGCCGAACTGGTCACGCATGACCCGGGCCCAGATCCGGCGGGCGGCCCGGTACTTGGCGACCTCCTCGAAGAGGTCGTTATGGGCGTTGAAGAAGAACGACAGGCGCGGGGCGAACTCATCGACATCCAGCCCGGCCGCGATGCCCGCCCGGATGTATTCCATCCCGTCGGCCAGGGTGAAGGCCAGTTCCTGGACGGCCGTGGAGCCGGCCTCGCGGATATGGTAGCCGCTGATGCTGATGGTGTTCCAGCGGGGCACGTGCTTGGCCGCGTAGGCGAAGATGTCGGTGATCAGCCGCATCGACGGCCGGGGCGGGAAGATGTACGACTTCTGGGCGATGTATTCCTTCAGGATGTCGTTCTGGATCGTCCCCGAGACCTGGTCCGGCCGCACGCCCTGCTTCTCGGCGACGGCGATGTACATGCAGAGGAGGATCGACGCGGGGGCGTTGGTGGTCATCGAGGTGGAGACCTTGTCGAGGGGGATGCCGTCGAAAAGGACCTCCATGTCGGCCAGGGAGTCGATGGCCACGCCCAGCTTGCCGACTTCCCCGTCGGACCGCGGGTGGTCCGAATCGTAACCCATGATCGTCGGCATGTGGAAGGCCACCGAGAGGCCCGTCTGGCCGTTCGCCAAGAGGTATTTGTAGCGGGCGTTGGTGTCCTCGGCCGAGCCGAATCCGGAGAACTGGCGCATCGTCCAGAGTCGACCACGGTACATCGACTCGTGGATGCCCCGGGTGAAGGGGAACTCGCCCGGAGTGCCGAGATCCCGGGCATAGTCCAGGTCGGCCACGTCGGCCGGCGTGTAAAGGGCCTTGATCGGCCGGTCGGAGACGGTGACGAAGCGCTCGCGGCGCTCTTTGCCGGACGTCGGCCTGTCAGCGAGCTGAATGGCCGCCGGGTCGAAGCTGGGAGCGACGGCCCGGCCGGCGGCTTGGGCCCGTTCGCTCGGCGCGCAGTTGGCCGGGGCGTCCTTGCTCGGACCGCAGTTGCCCGGCCCGCGGGTGGGCGACGGTTCGGGACGGCATTTGGCGGACTCGTCGTTCATTCGGCCGACCCTCCCAATGGCGGGATGTCGGCGAGGCCGGTCTGGCGACGACGCTGCCGCGATGATTGATCCGATGATGAGCGCGGAGTGAAGTGGGTCCGGACAAAGTAATAACCGGGCATGCCCTCGCCTGGTGTTCCTTATGACTATTCGAGAAGTCGGGTGCTATTCCTGCACAGTCGACTCTAGCTGGGGTTTACTTCATTGGCAGCCGGCAAACAAGGGAATAGTCTTTTCAAAAGGCCCTCTGTGCCAGGTTGAGAATTCGGGACAATTGACCAGATTTGTGGTATCATATGTGGTGCGCAGAGAATAATGTATATCAAGGCAGGTAATCGGCTTGACCCGAAGGGAAAAGCTTCTAGCGCGTCTGAGGAGCCCCGGCAAGGTCAACGTCAGATTTGATGAGATCCTAAGTCTCGCGAAGCACTATGGATTCGAAGTCACCTCCGGTGGTGCCGACTACATTCTCAGACACGACGACCTTGAACTTCTGGTATTCATAGGCAAGCCCCATGGAGGCAGAGATTTTGTAAGGCCCCATGATATTGATCGCCTAGTGGATGCATTGGAGGAACTTGGGATAATCAGGGAGCCCTCCAAGACGGAGATGTCTGGATAAAAGGAGCGAGGCAAGTGGACGACCTGAGACAAGACCGCTACACCATAGTCCTGCGGCAAGAGGAATCCAAGGGTGAATGGGCTTGGGTGGCTAGAGTCCCCGAGCTTCCCGGTTGTGCGGCAACCGAGGATAGCCCAGAGAGTGCTTTGGCTCATATACGGGAATCGATAAGGTCACACCTGGCAGTCAAGAAAGAAGCAGGACAGAAAGTCCCTGAACCAGCGGCGCCAGCTAGTGGTCGTTTCACGATTCGTGTACCCAGATGGGTCCATTCTGAGCTGAAGACTCACGCTGACGCTGAAGGAGTGAGCTTGAATCAGCTGGTGAGTTCCATTCTCAGTTTCTGGGTGGGTAAGGAGAACCCTGGGACTAAGAGTCGGGAAGAAGCGAGCAGCATGTATGCTTATTACCTGCACCTGCCGTCTCCACAAAAACTCCAGTCGAATAGCCTTGCCTTTCGAACTCCGTACGTCACGAACCGGTTTGGTGAATTGGAGCAAGTTGAGACGGCGAGTCTGACTGGAAACAGGAGATTTCAGATTGGCGGGCTAGCGGAAAAGAAAAGCGTGTTGGAGGTGTAGCTATGGAAGACAAAGGTTCAGTCACAATCTCGGTAAGGCAGGCTGAACAGACTCCAACCTACTACGTACACGGCGCCTGGGGGGGAATAGGCCCGCGCGGGGAGATTGTGGCATACCTATATCAGGATGTGCAGCCGTTCCCTACTCAGTTCAACCTTGAAGTTGACAAGACAACTGGCCTGGTCTTGAAAGATGAGGGCAGCAATCCTTCTCCCTTGGAACGCGTTGTTGTGGCAAAGCTCCTTATTCCCGGACAGGTTGCAGAAGGTCTGGCCGAATGGCTCAAAGACAAAGTTGCGGCGCTTTCGTCTATCAAGAAATAAGGAAGTTAGGAAGAACAGTACATTGGAGTGAACAAACCCGCCACGATTGAGGCGGGTTTTGTCATGTCAGGTGCTCCAGCCAAAGTAATCCTATGTCTTCAGTTGTTGCTCCCGTGACTGCCGCCGTGCCCCCGGTGGTCGTGCTGGTGCTGGTAGTAGACGGCGACGATGAGGGCCACCGCCGGCAGGACGGGAACTTCGGCGATGATCCCCTGGACGTCATGGCCGATCACCGGCCCGCCCAGGCGGCCGGTCAGCCTCAGCTCCCGGCGGTCGTACTCGACGTCGACGTCGAAGCCGAAGACCTCGCCGCCGACCCGGCCGCTGATCCGGTCGACCCCCGCGCCCGCGCTAAGCTGCAGGACGATATCGTTGCCCTCGAATTCCCCGCCCAGTCGCCCCGAGAAGCTCGAACCGGCGACCTCGCCGTGGATGTCCTTGCCCTCGAAGACTCCGCCGAAGCGGCCGTCAAGCCGGCCGCCCTCGAGGGTGAAGTCGATATCCTTACCGACGATCGCCCCGCCGAAACGACCGTAAATCCGGGTCCCGTCAAAGCTGCAGTTGATATCGTAGCCCTCGAAGTTCCCGCCGATGCGGCCGCTGATGCTACCCAAGTCGCTCTCCCCCATCCTGTCTGTCATCTATCGACTGTCTTGTGTGGCTGGTTCAGGTCGCCCCGCGCAGGGCCCCGATCAGCCGAGCCAGGTCCGGTGGCACGGGCGCGCCAAGGCGCATCGGCCGGTCCGAGAAGGGGTGCCTGAACTCGATGGCCGAGGCGTGGAGGGCCTGGCGCCCGATGGCGGCGTCCCCTTCATCGGCCGGGCCGTAGAGGCGGTCACCGATGATCGGATGACCGGACGCCGAGAGTTGCGCCCTCAGTTGATGGGTCCGCCCGGTCCTCGGCTCGAGGAGGAGGACCGTCGCTCCGCCGGTGATGGCCCCGCCCGAGAGGCGTTCGAGGACCCGGAAACGGGTCTGGGCCCGAAGGCCCTTCCCATCCACCGGCTCCTCGTCGACGGCGACCATCCTCCCGGGGGCCCGCGCCAGCCAGCCGGCCAGCGTCCCCTGGTCGTCGGCCATCGAGCCCCGGACCACGGCGAGATACTCCTTGCTCACTTCGGAGCGGCGGAACTGGAGGGCCAACCGGTGCTGGACGTGGGCGCTCTTGGCAAAGACGATGACGCCCGAGGTGTCCCGGTCAAGGCGGTGGACCGGGCGCGGCTTCGGGCTCAGCCCCTGAAGGCTGAGGTGGTGGGCGACGACCTGGGCCAGGGTCCCACCCTCCTGACCATGGACCGGGTGGACCAGGACCCCGGCCGGCTTGTCGACGACGACGATCGCCTCGTCCTCGAAGATGACTGTCAGTGGGCCCTCTTCGGGGGTGATGTTCGGCGAGGGCAGGTCCGGCAGGACCAGGGCCAGTTCATCGCCGGCTCGCAGGTGGTCGCGGACTTTCGCCGGTTCACCGTTGACCAGGATCTCCCCGCGGGACTTCAGGCGGCGGAGCATCCTCCGCGACACCCCCAGGTGGGCCCGAAGGAAGGCGGCCACGCTGGCCCCCTCGCCGGCCGGCGGGACGACGCCTCGATACCACTCGCCCTCGGTCATCCCCGCCCGCCCGTTGGCCCCTCGGCTACCTCGAGCATGCCCCGATGGTCGGTGGGCGAGGATGGCCTGATGACCACGGGCATTAGCCGGCCTCCTCCTCGGCCGGAGCCGGCACGAGGACCAGGATGTCGAGGGGCGAGCGCAGAACGTGGTCGGCCGCGATGCTGTCGGTGAAGACCGGCCCCCAGCCGACCAGACCGAAACGGGAGCCGGCCGCCTTGGCGCAGGCCGCGTCGTATTCGGTGTCCCCCACGTAGAGGGTCCGGCCGGGGTCGGCCCCGACCACGGTCATCGCTTTGACCAACGGGTCGGGGTGCGGTTTCGTCCTCGCCGCATCCTCGGCGCAGACGATGCAGTTGAAGTAGCCGCCAAGCCCCAGGGGGACGAAATCGTGGAGCAACTCGTCATGGTTCTTCGAGGTGACCACGCCCAACCTGACGCCGCGTCGTTGGAGCCGGACCAGAGTCTCTGGGATCCCCGGGAAGACCTGTGAATCCTGGTTGAACTGTCGGAAGAGCGTCTCCCAGGCGACCAGGGCCCTCTGGATGTCCGGGAAACCCAGCCGTCGCAAGGTCTCAACGCTCGCCATTCCTTGGGCGAAGCGGAGTTCCTCCTCGCTCGGAACCGCCCGCCCATACTGGATCAGCAATTGGCGGAGGGAGCCGGTCACCGCCCGGGTTGAATCGAGGATCGTTCCGTCGACGTCGAAGATGACCGTATCGTACAAGCGTCCGTCCTCCCGCCTGATGCCCGATGAATCGGTCATGGCCGGTTGGCGGCGGAGCCGCACTCGGCCAGGATCGTGTCGGCCGCCGTGTACGGGTCCAGCTCCCGGGCCGCGACCTTGGCGATGAGACTCGGCAGCAGTCCGCCGGCCGCCGCGCCGAGGATCCTCGCCCCGGCCCTGGCCGTGACGATGTCCCTGATCTCGGACTCGCTGGTGGCCTGGGTCTTCTCGGCCAGGCGGCCGCTGGCCTTGAGGAAGGCAAGGTGGGCGTCGACCTGGCCGGCCAATTCGGCGAGGCCGGTTCCGTCCCTGGCGACGGTCTTCAGGATCGGCGGGCGCCAGGCCGTCTCCTCGGGGTTCAGGCTGAGCATCACTTCGAGTTCGCCGGCGGCCCGCTCGGCCCCGTCCTGGTCGGCCTTGTTGACCACGAAGACGTCGCCGATCTCGAGGATGCCGGCCTTGATCGCCTGGATGTCGTCACCGAGCCCGGGGACGATGACGACGATGGTCGTCTGGGCCAGCCGGACGATGTCCACCTCGGCCTGGCCGGCGCCGACCGTCTCGACGATGACGACGGCCTTGCCGAAGGCGTCCATCAGGCGGATGACGTCGGCGGTCGCCCGGGACAGCCCGCCCAGGTGCCCGCGGGTGGCCAGGCTGCGGATGAAGACCCCTTCGTCGAGGCCGACGTCCTGCATTCGGATGCGGTCGCCGAGGATGGCCCCGCCCGTGAAGGGGCTGGTCGGGTCAACGGCGATGATCCCCACCGTCCGTCCGGTCCGGCGGAACTCGCGGGTCAGGGCGTCGACGAGGGTACTCTTGCCGACGCCGGGGGCGCCGGTGATCCCGATGACGTGGGCCCGCCCGGTATGGGGGAAGACCTCCCTCATGACCCCGGTCGCCTCAGGCCCGCGGTTTTCCACCGCCGTGATCAGCCGGGCCAGCGCCCGGCGATTGCCCTCGAGCAACGACGGAACATATGAACGGGCTGTCTCCAAGCAGCTTCACCCCGCCCTGGGTTGGTACGTCGCGAGGGTCCGCCGGGGGCGTGGACCCGCGCCAGACAAGCAAAAGCCCCCCTAGAGCATAGCATAGGGGGCTTCTGGTGGCAACCATCGGACCGTTCGGGCGCGGGTGCGTCGCCGGGGGCCGTGTCTCAGCGGTCCAGGTAATAGGCCAACTGCTGCAACTCGAGACTGACGTCGGAGTGCTGCAGCCGGACGTTGGTCGGGACGAACAGCTTGACCGGGGCGAAGTTCAGGATGGCCCTGATCCCGGCCGCGGTCAGCTTGTCGGTGACGGTCTGGCCCGCCTCCGCCGGCACGGTCACGATGGCCATCTCGATGCCCAGTTCCCTGACCCGCTGGGGGATCTCGTCGAGGGGGAAGATCTCGACCACCTTGTCGATCTTCCGGCCGACCTTCGCCGGGTCGTTGTCGAAGCAGGCGACCA
>DASXUT010000073.1 GCA_036504675.1 Bacillota bacterium
TCAGGGGTTCGGCCATGTTCGACAGGACCGTCTCCAGCTTGGTTTTCTCGGTCGACAGCCGGCCGATGGTCCCGGCCAGTTCGCTCGACATGGCGTCAAAGGCCTCGGCCAACTGAGCCACTTCGTCGTCGCCCTTGACCCCGAGTTTGTGACCGTATTCGCCGCGGGCGATGGCCTCGGCGGCGGTGGTCATCTGGCGAATCGGCCGGACGATTCGGGCGGTCAGGGCGAAAGCGATGACCAGCCCGAGGACCAGGGTGATCAGACCGGCTGAAGCCAGGTCCCGGAGGACGCTCAGGGCCTGCGTCCGAGGGAGGGCGACCGGACGCCTGGCGACCAAAAGGCCGAGGCTCTTGCCGGCCTCGCGGACCGGGGTGGCGAGAAGGAGCGATCGCTCGGCGAAAGGCTCTCGGATCGTCCATTCACGCGACTGATTGGCGGCGAGGGCGCGGCCGACGAGACTTGACGGAAGGCTCTGTCCGACCGAGAGGCCTCCCTGACCACCCTTGGCGAGGACCCGTCCCTGCGGATTGACGATGTAAATCTCGCCGCCCAGGCGGTCGGCGGCTGTGTCCAACTGGGCCTGGAAACGGGACTCCATGGTCGGCTCGACCGTCCGGCCGGCCAGCTTGGCCGTGGCCACTCGGCTGATGACCTGGGTCGTGGCCGCCATCTGCCGGGAGACCTCGGCCTGGTTGTACCTGAGCAGCAGGCCGAAGAGGGACGAAGCCCCGACGACCAGGGTCAGAAGGACGATGATCACGAAGGACAGGGTCAGCCGGGCACGGAGTGAATTCAGCATGGCGCCGCCTCGAACTTGTAACCGACGCCCCAGACGGTCTTGATGTAGCGGGGCTCCTCCGGCTTGGGCTCGATCTTCTCGCGCAGCCTGCGGACGTGGACGTCGACCGTCCGAAGGTCGCCGAAGTAGTCATATTCCCAGACCTGCTGGAGTAGCTGTTCCCGAGTGAAGACCCGGTGGGGATGGTTGACGAAGAGCCAGAGGAGGTCGAACTCCTTGGCCGGACAGGGCGTCACCGCTCCCTCCACCTTCAGCTCCCGGCTCTCGTGATTGACCGAGAAGTGCGGGAAGGTCAGGGCCTCCGACGGCTGCCGGCGCTCCGGGTTGGCCCGCCGAAGGACGGCCCGGACCCGGGCCACCAGCTCCCGGGGACTGAACGGCTTGGTCAGGTAATCGTCGGCCCCCATCTCGAGGCCGAGGACCCGGTCGACCTCTTCGTCCCTGGCCGTCAGCATGATGATCGGTAGGGAGCTGCTCTTGCGCACTTCCCGGCAGACCTCGCGTCCATCGAGCTTGGGCAACATCAGGTCGAGGATGGCCAGGTCGGGCGGTTCCTGCCGCAGGTTGTCCAGGGCGGCCTGCCCATCCTCGCTCTCCACCACGGTGAAGCCCTCTTTCTCGAGGTAGAGGCGGATGAGTTCGCGGATGTTCGGTTCGTCGTCCACGACCAGGATGCGCGGCTTATCCCCAGCCAAGCTTCGGACCCCCTCTGGCCAAACATAGCCTGCCCATGTTATCGGTCGAACCGGGCGCCGCGGTTAGACGGCCGGACGCCGCGGGCGCCGCGTGGACGGTTGATTCCTTCTCGGTCGGGCGGGCGGATTCCTGGCTGGTTGCCATCCCTTACCATGGCGCCGGATGTCCCGGCCGGCAGGGATACCCGGCCCGAGGGCGAAAGACGGGGAGAGATTGCGGGGTGATCAAATGAGCCGGCGCGACAGGAAGAAGCGAGGCAGCAAGTCCGCGGGGACGAGGCGGCCCCGAACGCGGTCCCTGCTCTGGGGCTTTGTCGTCATCGCCCTGGCGCTGGTGGCGGCGGTGGGCACGGTCCAAGCCGTCCGGGCCGCCCGGGCCCGCGAAGAAGCGGCCAGGGCCGCCGCCGCGGCGGCCGCGGCCGCCCTCCCATCGTACACGGCCAGTATCACCCCGTCGGCTGCCGTCGACCAGGGCGACTTCCTCGCCATCCGGGTCAAGGTGCGGCCAGGCCGGACCTTGACCACCGTCTCGCTTGGCGTCTTCGGGTTAAAACCGGCCGTCTTCCCGGTCGCCGCGGCGGGCGGCGGCATGGGTGGCGGCTCCGGCGGCGCGGCTGTCGCTCCGGGCGCCCCCGTCGCCTACTATTCTTCAGTCGCCATCGGCAGCGCCCGGGACCCCGGTCAGTACTCGGTCGACCTCCAGATCGTCGACAGCCGGGGGGTGGAGGCCAAGGAGTCCATCCCCTTCACCGTCCGCGCGAAGAAGTTCGAGGTCCAGCGGATGACCGTCACCGGCCAGAACGCCGCCCTGGTCTCGAATGACAAGGCCTGGGCCGACGACCGCGACAAGGTCAACGCGGCCAAGGCTTCCCCCATCCCCCAGGCTCTCTGGGACGGCCCTTTCATCCAGCCGGTCAAGGGCGAGATTTCGACCGAGTTCGGCCAGATCCGCTTCGTCAACGGGATGGAAACGGGTCGCCACTCGGGCGTCGACCTCGAGGCCAAGCTGGGGCAGCCCGTCCAGGCGACCAACGCGGGCGTGGTCGTCCACGCCGGGCCGCTGATCATCAGCGGGACGACGGTGATCATCGACCACGGTCTGAACTACTACTCCTCCTACAACCACCTCTCCAAGCTCCTGGTGGCCAAGGGCGACCGGGTCGCCAAGGGCCAGGAGATCGGCCTGGTCGGGTCGACCGGCTTCTCGACGGCGGCCCACCTGCACTGGACGATGACCGTCGGCCTGACGGCGGTGAACCCGTGGCTCTTCGTCGGCGGCCAGCCGCCCGGACCGTTGCCCGAGCCTTGAGCCCTGGAACCAAGAAGGCCCCGCTCCGCCAATGACTAGCGGAGGGGGGCCTTTTCTTTACCGATCCTGTCCGGGGCCTTGAGCCCGCTGGTTCGCGGCCTGAGCCCACTACGCTCGCCGCCAGTAGATCAGCGCCCCGATGACCCGGACGGCCGCGGCGGTAACGAACACGGGGATCAGACCGACCCGGTCGAGGAGGACGATGCCGACGGTCGGGGCGATGAAGTTGGCCACGCCGATGACCGTGTTGAAGACGGCCACCGGAGTGGCCCGACTCTCGGGCGGGCAGACGTCGAGCAGCCCGTTGAAGAGGATCAGGTTGAAGCCGGCGGTGGCGACCCCGCCCAGCAGCATGAGGGCGGAGATGTAGTACGGCGAGGGTGAGAAGATGTAGAGGAAGATGACCAGGGCAAACCCCAGTGTCGAAGCGACCAGGCCGAAGCGGTTCCCACGCCGGTCGGAGACCCTTCCCCAGAGCCGATAGGTGAGGACCGAGGTGAGGCCGGCGATGGTCGAGAAGAGGCCGATCCACGATTGTGGCAGGCCGAGGATCCGGACGAAGTAGACGGTGAGGACGGCCGCCGGCAGGTTCCAGCCGAAATGGAAGACGAAGGAGGCGACCGTGAAGCCGACGAACCTCGGCTCCCTCCAAAGTCCCCCCGAACCCCGCGGACGGCACGGCTGCTCCTCGGCCGACCTCGCCGGCTCCTCGTGGAGCCGTCCGAGGTAGTACATCGAGGCCATCAGGGTGGCGAACGACAGGACAAAGACGGCGACGTAGTTGTACGGGAAGGCGACGGCGTCAAGCCAGACCCCGGCGGCGAGGGTGCAGACCAGGGTCACCAGAGCGCCCATCATGTTCCGCTGGCTGAAGACCGACGCCCGGAGCGGGCCCGGGAAGAGCCTGCCCATCAGGGCCGTCCAGGACACGTTGGCCACCGTTCCCGGGAAGCTGGCCACAGCCAGTAGGATGACGAACAACCAGGCCTTGGTCATCCCCGTCAACGGGAGGAACGGGATGATCGCGAAAAGCAGGAAAGAGACGCGGTTGATGAAGGCCGAGATGAGCAGCGGGTCGACCAGGCGGACGTAGCGGTTGGCGTAAGCCGCGCCCGGGAGGAAGGCCAGCATCGTCACCAGAGCAGGGAGTGAGGTGACCAGACCGACGATGTAGTCGTTGCCCCCGAGCTTGATGGCGAAGACGCCATAGAACGGGAAAGCCAGGCCCATCATCACCGCGTACCACATACCGTCGAAGAGGCTGGCCCGGGCGTTTTGGCGAGTGACTGGTTCATCGATGAAGCTCTGATCGAAAGGCCGCATGCGATGATTATAGCACGATTCGCGGGCCCAGGCCCGGGCGCCCGGCCGGTCTTCCAGCCAATCCCGGTGCGTTCTACATCCCAGGTCCGTGGCATAAGACAAGACAGTGCCGGGGTCGAGCGCCGCTTTGCCTTGGATTGGGGGGTGCGCAGGCCGATGACCGGAGGCATCTTCGTCCCGGGACTGGCCGCCCAGTTCCTCCTGGTCGGCGTCTTCGGGGCCATCGTCTACGTCATGATCCGGCGGACGAGGGCCGGGCGACGGGTGGCCAAGATCCGGAAGATCCCCGGCCTCGAAGCCGTCGAGGAAGCCGTCGGACGGGCCACCGAGATGGGGCGCCCGGTGCACATGACGTATGGCCTGGGGGACATCGACGACGCCTCCACCTTCGCCTTCTGGGGCATGCTCGGGCACGTCGCCAGGCTCTGCGCCCGCTACGAGACGCGCCTCCTCCAGACCAACAACAACTACCTGGTGATGGCGATCAACGAGGAGGTCATCAGGCAGGCCTACGCGGAGAGCGGCCGTCCCGACGCCTACCGGCCGGAGGACGTCCGCTTCCTGTCGCCGTGGCAGTTCGGGTACGCCTCGGCCGTCCTCGGCATCTTCCAGCGGGAGCGGCCGGCGGCCAACATCATGATCGGCACTTTCCTGGCCGAGTCGCTGATCTTCGCCGAGGCTGGCCACGCCGTCGGGGCCGTCCAGATCGCCGGGACGGCCAACACCTCCCAACTGCCCTTCTTCATGGCCGCCTGCGACTTCTGCCTCCTCGGTGAGGAGATCTACGCGGCCAGCGCCTATCTATCCCGGGACCCGGTCCTGACCGGGTCGGTGGTCGGCCAGGACCTGGCCAAGATCTTCCTCCTTGGCCTGGTCATCCTGGGCACCCTGGTCGAGAACGGGTGGCCGCACAACTGGTTCTGGGGACTGCTCAGCCGATGACGGGGGGTGCGCCTTGGTGGCCCGCGAAGCCCTCTCGACCCTGACCGCGGCGGCCGTCCTGGTCGTGGTCTTCTCCCGCTACTTCGCCGTCGGCGCGGCCCTCGACCTGACCAGGACCACCGATCACTGGCTGATGCTGACCTACGCCGCCTCGGTCTTCGTCGGCGTCTTCAACCTGACCCGGCTGCACCTGGGCCGGCTTTCGCGGCGCCGCGAGACCTGGGCCTTCGACCTGGTGCTGCTGGTGGTCATGTATGGCTACATGGCCGTCGGCTTCGTCCAGGGCAACTCCGGAGCCACCTTCCGCTGGGTTTACAGCGCCGTCCTGGTCCCCTTGGACTCGACGATGTACTCGCTCCTCGCCTTCTACATCGCCTCGGCCTCGTTCCGCGCCTTCCGGGTCCGGAGCGTCGACGCGGCCCTGATGATGGTGGCCGCGGCCGTGGTCATGATCGGCAGCGTGCCCCTGGGCGACGTCATCTCCCCGGCCCTCCCGGCCTGGCGGGCTTGGCTGATGCGGGTGGCCCAGACGGCCGGCTTCCGGGGCATCCAGATCGGGGCCGGGCTGGGCGGGCTGGCGACGGCCTTCCGCATCTTCCTCGGCATCGAACGGGCCCACCTGCAGGCCTGAAGGGGCGGTGGCCGGGAGTGACGCACCGTTGGATCTATCTGCTCCTGGTCCTGGCGATCATCGTCCCGCTGGTCCACCCGCTGGGTCTACCGGTGACCCCGACCACCGAATCTCAGGACCTCTTCGACCTCGTCGAGAAGCTGCCCCAGGGTTCCCTGATCTATCTGGCCATGGACTTCGACGCCGGGTCCATTCCGGAGCTTCTGCCGCAGGCCGAGGCGGTCTTCACCCACGCCATGCGCCGCGACCTCAAGGTCGTCATCCACGGCCTGTCCGACCAGGGTGTCCTGATCGCCCGGGACAGCCTCCACCCCATCGCCTGGCAGTTCGGCAAGACCTACGGGATCGACTTCGTCAACCTCGGTTTCAAGCCGGGCGGCGGGATCGTCCTCCGCGGAATGACCGCCGACCTCTGGAAGACCATGGGCGGCGTAGACATTGACGGGAAGCGGCTTTCCGACCTGCCGATGATGAACGGCCTCCGCCGCCTGGACCGGTCGAGCGTGGCCCTGATCGTCGACTTCAACTCGGGCGGGTCGGCGATGGCCTACCGGAACTACGTCACCGAGCCGACGGGCATCCCCTTGGCCCTCGGCTCCTGCGCCGTGAATTTCAACGTCCAGCTGCCCTTCTACCGCTCCGGTCAGTACAAGGCCATCCTCAACGGCCTCCGCGGGGCGGCCGAGTACGAGGGGATGCTGGGCGTGGCCGGCAAGGCGACTTCGGCGATGGATGCCCAATCAACCTCGCACGCCCTGATCGTCGGACTCATCGTCCTGGGTAACCTGGCTTACTTCTTGGGCGGTCGACAGGGCGGCGGCCCGGGTCGGCGGCCGACATGAACAAGCGGCCCGCTTTGGGCCGCCCCGGGGGGATTGCTTACGGACGCCGTCGAGACCCTGACCAGCCACCTGGTCCCGGTGGCCATGACCCGCCCCCAGGTCTGGGTGGCGGCCATCTGCACCCTGGCCATCTTTAGCTATGTCTGGAAGGAGAACCCCGTCTTCCGCTTGGCCGAGTATGTCTTCGTCGCCCTGGCGACGGCCAACGGCGTGGTCATGGTGTTCGACAGCTTCCTCAAGCCCTTCTTCCGCAACGAGATCGCCGAGGGCGGGCACTACCTCCTGCTCATCCCGTTCGCCGTCGGCCTGCTCATCTACACCCGCTACCTCCCCGGGCTGGGCTGGCTCAGCCGGATCCCGATGTCGATCTGGGTCGGCTACGGGGCGGGCTACGTCCTGGCCTGGTCCCCCCAACCCCTCTTCGTCCAACTGCGCGATACCTTCGTCCACTTCTACCAGACCTACCCGGGCGGCCCGCGAGCGGGCCACTTCTGGCTTGGGGCGACCGTCAATCAAGTCCTCTTCTTCGTCGGGGTGGTCGGCACCCTGATGTACTTCTTCTTCACCGTGGAGAGAAAGGGCCGCCTGATGCGGTGGTCTTCATCGATCGGGCGGTGGACCATCATGCTGGCCCTGGGGGCCGCCTTTGGGACGGCCGTCCAGGGCCGGATGTCGCTACTCATCGGGCGGATCCAGTTCATCCTCGGAACCTGGCTCGGGTGGCTCAAATGAGGTAAGGGCCGCGCCCGGTCAGTGCTCGACGGGCCAATCGGTGTACTTCAGACCGGAGCCGGTCAGGGCGACGACGATGGTCGCCCCGGCGACCAACCGACCGGCCGCGACCAGCCGCTCATAGCCGAGCCAGGCCGCGGCACTCGTCGGCTCGACGAAGAAGCCCAGACTGGCTATGCGTTCGGCGGCCGGGAGGATGTCCTCGTCAGGGACGGCGATCGCCCCGCCTCCGGTCCGGCGGATGGCGGCCAGGACGTCCACCCCCCGCGGCGGTCGGGCCAGGGCAATGCCTTCAGCCACGGTCGGGCCTTTCTCGACCGGCTCGGGGGCGTCAAGCCCGAGTTCGAAGGCCTTGACCACGGGGGCGCACGGCTCGGCCTGGACGGCCCAGAGCCGCGGCAGACGGTCAATGAGGGCGGCCCCCAAAAGGTCGCGAAAACCAAGGTCGGCCCCGACCAGCAGGCTGCCGCCACCGACCGGGAAGACGCAGTCATCGGGGGCCACCCCGCCGCACTGCTCGAAAACCTCGTAGGCCCAGGTCTTGACCCCGGCCAGGAAATACGGGTTGACGTTGTGACCAGCGTAGTAGGCCGTCCCGGCGGCCTTCAGGGCCGCTTCGGCGGCCCTTTCGCGCGCCCCCCCGACGGTCACCAACCTGGCCCCGGTCTGGGCGATCTGGGCCAGCTTGCCGCGAGAGGCACCGGCCGGGGCGAAGATCGTGCAACCGAGGGAGTTGCGGGCGGCGTAGGTGGCCACCGAGGCCCCGGCGTTGCCCGACGAATCCTCGATGAGGGCGGCCACCCCGAGCTCCCGGAGACGGTTGATCATCACCGCGCTCCCCCGGTCCTTGTAGGACCCCGTGGGGAGGAGATAGTCCAGTTTGAGCCAGGGGGGCGGCGCCGGTCGATCGGTCCAGGCCGGGACCAGGGGAGTCAGCCCTTCGTCGTAGGCCCGCGCGCCCTTGAGATCGGCGATCGGCAGGAGCTCCCCGTAGCGCCAGAACCCCCGGGGCCAGACCTGAGGCCGGGGCCGGGCCTCTGGCTCAGGCGGCAACCGCAGGCCGTTGAATGTCCTCCGGACGGCCTCGGACGGGGGTGGGACCAGGCCCAGGGAACCGCCGCAGGCACATCGCCAAGCCTTCGTCCCGGCGTCGAGGGCCCGTCCACATTCAGTGCAGAAAAGGGAGATCGGGGTCCCCATCGTCCACCTCCGGAGTCGTCCAGTAAGGCCACGGCCGGGTCGGCCGGACCTCCCCGGGCACGGCTTCAATCGCCCAGACGAGGCCGCGCCAGAGGTCCCGGACCCCGGTGATGGTGAGCCCGGCCGGGGCGAAGTAAAGCCCGGTCCGGCGGGCCGGGTGGTCACCGATGGCCAGGTAAAGCAGGGGGTCTAGCAGTCTCAGCGGGGCCGCTTCCAGGGGGCGTTGGCTGAGCATGTGCTCGATCAGGAGGATCCGGCCGTCCGAGCGGCAGACCCGCCTGGCCTCGGACAGGCCCTTCGAAGGGTCCGGGACGGTGCAAAAGACGCAGGTGCCGATGACTGTGTCGAAGCTCTCGTCGGTGAAAGGCAGCTCCTCTACGTT
>DASXUT010000074.1 GCA_036504675.1 Bacillota bacterium
CATCGGCCGGACCGGGTGGGGTGACCGACGCCGGGAGCCTGTTCGTCGCCTTGGCGAGCGACGGCTCAGTGCTTCAGCGCGTGGACGGGACCGCCGCCGAGGAGGAACGCGCGTTCTCCCTGGCGTTGATTGGCGACGTCAACGGGGACGGCGTGCCGGATTACATCGTGGGGGCCCCGTCGGCGGCGCCGGCCGGCCGGTTCCTGGCCGGAAGCGCGTTCATCATCTCCGGTCTCGACGGCTCGATCATCCGCCGATTCGACGGCGCCAATGCTGGAGACCAGTTCGGCTGGTCGGTGGCGGCGGCCGGGGACGTAAACAGCGACGGCACGCCCGATGTCATCGTGGGCGCGCCGTCGACCGCCCCCGGGGGAAGGTCGTTCGCTGGAAGCGTCTTCGTCTTCAGTGGCCTTGATGGCTCACTGTTGTACCGATTCGACGGCCCGAGCCCTGGCGATGCCCTGGGCTTTTCCGTCCTGGGAGGAGTCGACCTCAATGGGGATGCGGTCCCCGACATCGTCGCCGGTGCCCCATCGGCCTCGCCCGGCGGCAGGACGGACGCGGGCAGCGTCCTGGTCTTTTCCGGGGCGACCGGCGGGGCGCTCTATCGGGTGGATGGCCCGGAGCAGGCCGATGAGCTTGGCTTCTCCTTGGCCGCGGTCCACGATATCGATGGGGACGGAACCTCCGATTTGGTCGTCGGGGCCCCATCGGCGTCCCCCGGTGGAAGGTCCGACGCCGGAAGCGTCTTCGTCTTCTCCGGCCGCACCGGAGCCCCGCTGCTGAGGGCCGACGCGGCGACGCCCGGCGGGGAGATGGGCGTGTCCGTCCTGGGGACCGTGGACCTCGACGCCGATGGCTTTTCCGATTTCGCCGTCGGCGCCCCCTCAGCCAGCCCCGCTGGCCGCACCTGGGCTGGAAGCGTCTTTGTCATGTCCGGGCGGACCGGCCTGGTCCTTCAGCGGTTGGATGGCGCGGCGGCCGGCGATGAGTTCGGTTGGTCCCTGGCCAACGCGTCGAATGTTGACGGCGCGGGGGCCCCAGGGGTGGTTGTCGGCGCTCCATCCACGAGTCCATCCGGTCGCCGCTCGGCGGGGACGGCCTACGTCTTCGCCCTGACCTCGCCGACCATTGCCCTTTGCTGCTACGTGCTCTTGGCCGCCCGAGTCATCGCCAAAAGGAACGTCACCCTTCTGGTCCCGGTGTTCGGGATCCCCCCGCGGGTCGGCTGACGGTTCGACGGCGGCGGCAACCTATCCCTGATCCGCATCCGCTCGGGGAAACCGGAAGTGGTACCTGATTCCCGTCGGCCAGGTGATCAGGGAATCGTCCTCAGTCCCCCAGGGCCCGGCGTTGTGGACGAGAAGCGGGACCCCATCCTTTCGACGCCGGTCGGAAACGATTCCGATGTGGTCCAAAGACCGCCCGAAGATGACGATATCCCCTCCCTGCCATTGCTTCAGGTTTTCCCTGTCCCCCGGGATGACCTCCCGCGTCAGACTGGTCGCCCGCTTGCTGAAGAACACGGCCAGGTTCTGGACGCGCCGGAAGTCGATGTTGGGGTCGGGCCGGCCACCCACCCGGGGGTAGTCGCCGGGGTGAGCCTTGATGTCCGCGTCAAGGATGGCCTTGAAATCGTAACCCGCCGCCTTGAGAGCCTTCCAGATCACGTCGGTGCAGACGCCCTCATCCTCGGGCGGGTAGCCGCCCGCATAATAGGCGTCCCGATACTGCGGCTTGGACTGGACGTATTCCCGGGCCCCGGCGACCATGTCGTCAAGATCCAGGAGCCCGTCCCCGTCCTGGTCGTGGGGGATGGCGACCTTCTCCACCTCGACCCGTGGCTCGAAGGGGTTCAGTCGGTCGATGGGCGAGGCCAGGCCGGTCAACCGGCCGATCGACGACCAACCGACGTCGGTCAGGAAGACGAAGGTCGCCGCGGCCAAGACCAACCCGGCGACGATCAGCCAGGCCGCCGGCAAGCCCTTACGGGCACGCCGACCCCGATGGGTCCTGGCCGATCGGCCGACATCTTCCCTCGGTTTGAACGGCGTCGGCACTCTCTCCATGGTCGATCGCACCTTTCTCCGAGCCTGCCGGCCGCGCTTCGCCGCGGGCCTGGACCTCAGCGCGCGGACCGATGCACGAAGGGCCGTCGCTCAACGCGGCGGCCCTTCTCGTCACGTTCGTCCAAAGCTGGCCTTTCCGTGGCTCAGGCCTTCTTCGCCCGCTCCTGGAGGTCCTCGTGGATGGCCTTGGCCGCCTTCTTGCCGGCGCCCATGGCCAGGATGACGGTGGCCGAACCGGTGACCGCATCGCCGCCGGCGTAAACGGCGTCGCGGGTCGTCTTGCCGGTCTCCTCCTCGACGATCAGGCCGCCCCATTCCTTCGTCTTCAGCCCCGGGGTGGTGCTGGAGAGGAGCGGGTTCGGGCTGGTCCCGAGGGCGACGACGACGGTGTCGCACTCCATGACGTAGTTCGAGTTGGGGATGGGCACCGGTCGCGCCCGACCGCTGGCGTCGGGCTCACCCAGTTCCATCTTCTGGACCTCCATCCCCTTGACCCAGCCGGTCTCGTCGCCGAGGAACTTGACCGGGTTGGTCAGGAAATGGAACTTGACCCCTTCCTCGATGGCGTGCTCGAACTCCTCGGCCCTGGCGGTCATCTCTTTCTCCGTCCGGCGGTAGACGACAAAGGCCTCATCGGCCCCGTGGCGCAGGGCTGAACGGACCGAGTCCATGGCCACGTTGCCGGCCCCGATGACGGCGACCTTCTTCCCCATCTTGATCGGTGTGTCGTAATCGGGGAATCTGTAGGCCTTCATCAGGTTGGTCCGGGTCAGGTACTCGTTGGCCGAGTAGATGCCATTGAGGTTCTCCCCGGGGATGCCCATGAACTTCGGCAGACCGGCCCCGGTACCGAGGAAGACGGCTTCGTAGCCCATGGCGAAGACCTCGTCGACGGTGACCGTCCGGCCGATAATGACGTCGGTGCGGACCTCGACGCCGAGCTTCTTCAGAAGGTCGACCTCCTCGGCGACGATGGCCTTGGGGAGACGGAATTCGGGGATGCCGTAGATGAGGACCCCGCCCGACGCGTGGAGGGCCTCGAAGATGGTCACGGAGTAGCCCAGCTTGGCCAGGTCTCCGGCGGCCGTCAGGCCGGCCGGGCCGGAGCCGACGATGGCCACCTTGCGGCCCTTCCCCGGAGCCCCGTCGCCGGGCTTCTGCACGTTGACGCCCCGCTTCATGGCCATGTCGGAGGCGTAGCGCTCCAGCCGGCCGATGGCTTCGGGCTGACCCTTCTTGCCCAGCAGGCAGAGCTTCTCGCACTGCTCCTCCTGCGGGCAGACGCGCCCGCAGACGGCCGGCAGGGAGTTGGTTTCCTTGATCTTGTCGTAGGCGGCCGCCCAATCACCCGTCTTGGCCGCTTTGATGAAGTCCTTGATCTGCACGCCGACGGGGCAGCCCTTCTGACAGGGCGCGTCCTTGCATTGCAGGCAGCGGGCCGCTTCGGCGATGGCGTCCTCTTCCCGATAGCCCAGGGCGACTTCATTGAAGTTGCGCTTGCGCGCCTCGGCCTCCTGGGTCGGCATCGAGGTTCTCGGCTTGATCGGCATTACTTGGCCACCTCCGCCTTGTAGCGATCAAAGGCCACCCTCTGCTCGGCCGCGTACATCTTGCCGCGCCGGACGGCCTCGTCGAAGTCGACCTTGTGGGCGTCGAAGATGGGGCCGTCGACGCAGGCGAAGCGGGTCTTCCCCTCGACCGTGCAGCGGCAGGCGCCGCACATCCCGGTCCCATCGACCATGATCGGGTCCAAGCTGACCAGGGTCTTGAGGTTATATGGCCGGGTCGCCTCGGCCACCGCCCGCATCATGACCATCGGGCCGATGGCGATGACCTGGTCGATCTTGACGCCCTGGTCGATTAGTTCCTTCTTGAGGACGTCGGTGACCAGGCCCTTGGTGCCCAAGCTGCCGTCGTCCGTGGCCACCAGGACTTCGCCGCACGACTCGGCCAGCTCGTCCCGGAGGATCAGGAGGTCCTTGGTCCTGGCGCCGACGATCCCGGTCACCTTGACCCCTCGGCTCTTGAGAGCCTTGGCGATGGGTAGGATCGGGGCGACGCCGAAGCCTCCACCGACGACGACGACGTGACCCGAATCGAGCAACGGCGCGGGCTTGCCGAGGGGGCCGGCGAAGTCCAGAAGATCCTGCCCTTCCTCGAGTCTTCCCAACATGCTGCTGGTCTTGCCGACTTCCTGGACGACGATGGTCACCGTCCCGCGACCCGGGTCAGTGGCGGCGACGGTGAGCGGGATGCGTTCGCCCTTCTCCGTCACCCTCACCACGACGAACTGACCCGGCTGCGCCTTCTTGGCCACCAGGGCGGCATCGACTTCGAAGAGCTTGGTCACTGGGGTCAGGATCCGTTTCTTGACGATCTTGAACATTCCGGTCTCTCCTGTCTGGTCGTTTGTAAAAGGGGACCAGTAGTGATTCTTGGCACTACTGCCTTCATCCTTTTCAGGACCCAACAGTTTTTATCCTATCATGATTGCCGCCGTTCGTCGGCCCCTAAAGCCTGGCATTTCACTGCGTCCTCGAGCGTCGATGCCTGGGCCAGAGGGCCGCCCCTTGCCAGGCCACGCCGACGGCGTTATCGGTGCACAGCCGGCCGTCGGGAAAATAGAGTCGGGCCCCGACGGCGCGGTGGCCCAGTCGTTCACCGAGGCGTTCACGCAGATAGGCGTTGGAAGCCACCCCGCCGACGACGAGGACGTCCTTGATCCCGGTGCTCTCGACCGCGGGCCGGATCATCTTCTCAAGGGCCTTGGCCAGCGCCCGTTGGGCCGCCCAGGCCACGTCGGCTGCCGCCGCCCCACCCCCCAGGGCCCGGTAAGCCGCCGATAGGGGCCCCGACAGGCTGAAGTAGAAGCGCCCGTCGCGCAGGCCGGCGGCCACCGGCAGGGTGACCGCGTCCGGCCGCCCCTCCTTGGCCAGCCTTTCGAGGTGCGATCCCGCCGGGAAGGGCAGTCCCATGTGCACTCCGAGGTGGTCCAGGAACTGGCCGGCGTGGAGGTCGATGGTCCCGCCGGTGAGGATGACGTCGAAAAGGGGTCGCGGGCGCCCGGACCTACCCCTCGCCCGGACGGCCTGGGCGGGTTCGAGGATCAAGAGCTCACTGGTCCCGCCGGAGAGGTGCACGGCCAGCAGACGGAGTCCGGCGCCGAGGACCGCCCCGGCTTCCGAGGTCTCCAGGCCGGCCCTGAGGTGACCCTCTTGGTGGGTCACCGGAATCAAGGGAAGGCCGAGGGCCGCGGCCAGGGTCCGGCCGAAGCCCTCGGCGACCTTGAAGACCGGCATGTACGATCCCATTTCCGGACGCGGGGCGACGCTGGCGGCCACGGCCGCCAGGCGGAAGGGCTCACGGCCTTTGGCCCGGGCCTCGCCGAGGACCTCGTCGAGGACCTCGGGCAGGGCCAGGAGGTGCCGGAAGACCGCCTCCGACTGAGCCAAGCCACGCCCCCCGGAGGGGACCGACACGGGGCGGCGGGCCTCGGCCAGCGGGGCAAGATCTCCCCCCGCCCGGACCAGGGCCACCGACGTCGTGTAGTAGCTGGTATCCAGACCGAGGATGGCCCGCTCGCTCATGGGTTCACCCCGCCCTTTCCCCGCGCCCGCCGACTCTCCCCGGCTACTCGTCGCGCTTCAAGAGCCGAGCGGCGTTGCCGAGGATGCCGTTGACGAAGCGTCCCGACTCCCCGGTCCCGAATTTCTTGGCCAGTTCGACCGCCTCATTGATGGAGACCGAGACCGGGATGTCAGGCCGGTGAGCCATCTCGTAAAGGGCCAGACGCAAGACATTTCGGTCGATGTTGGCCATCCGCTCGATCCGCCATTCCCGGGCGTGGTCGACGATGATCTGATCGATCTCCGGTAGGTGGTCCAGGGCGCCGCGGACGAGTTCGCCGGCAAAGGCCACGTCCTCGGGGGTCAGGTCGGCGCTGACGCCCAGCCCGCCGGTGTGGCCGGTGTGGCCGCCACGGCCGGTGTGGCCGGTCCGGGCAGCCTCTTCTTCCCCATCACCCATCAGTCGCTGGAGCTCAGCCGTATAGTCGAGGGCCCGAGCCGGATCGGCCCGACCGACGTCGACCTGAAACAGGACCTTAAGGGCCAATTCTCGGGTGGCCCTCCGGCTCATAGAACGATGCCTCCTCGCAAAATCCCCGGCTGCGCTAGGCCGCCGGGGCGGTGTCGCTCGTCGATAGTTTGCTCAAAGCCGGGCTTCAGCCGCCGTCGCCGAAGGTGCCCTCCCGGGTGTCCCTAGCGTTCGCGGCCTCCGGGCGGCAGGAGCCGGTCGAGGATGTCGATCAGGCCTTCCTTGTCCTCATCCATCTTGCGGCCGATCTGATAGCCGACGAAGACACAGATGGCGATAAAGATGGTCCACAGAAAGCCGAGCTTATAGATGGACAAGCTGATGGCCAGGCCAATCAGCGAGCCCACGGTTTTCCCGCGGTGGTTCTCGAAGAGCTCCTTGAAGAGCCGTTCCCAGACTGACCCTTCCTGCTTCTGGCCCTCTTGGCTCATTCCACTCGACCCTTCCGGACCTCATTGGTGATGTTCTCCACGAAGAGCCGGACCTCGTTGGCTTCCACCCCGACGACGTTCTTGACGTAACTCCGGGCGGATTTTTGGATCTGCTCCGAGACCTCGGGAATGTTGGATTCAGGGCTGACCCAGACCCTCAGCCTGACTCCGACCCCGCCCTGCAGGGCATAGACCCAGGCCTTGACATCCCTGACTCCCTTGACTTGCCGAGTGACCTTCTTGACCAGGTTCTCGACGGCCCTGAGAGAGACCCGGACCTCGCCCAGGGAGGTCTCGTGGACGACGGTCTCCAGCGGGTTCTGGCGGGAGAAGCCGTAGTAGATGAAACGCACGGCGACGACGAAGAACAGGGCGGCCAGGACGCCGATGGTCCAACGGCCGTTGGGATCGGCCAAGGCCTTCTGGGTGACTTTCAGCGGCTCGGCCCAGCCGCCCGCGGACATCGCCACGAAGATTAGCGACAAGAAAGCCATCCCGAAGGTGAAGACAGTCAGGATGATCCGATCGAAGATCCCCATTTAACAAAAGCTCCCTCCCAAAGGCTTGTCCTGCCGGAGCCCCAAAAAGGCCGCGGACAGCGGCTCCGCCCGCGGATCAGCGCACCCTTTCGGTGGTCTCCTTCTCGTTATGGAAGGCTACCCCGTGGATGTGGACGTTGCACTCGACGACGTCAAGACCGGTCATACTCTCGACGGCCTTCTTGACATTCTCTTGCACCCTTTGGGCGACGTCCGGGATCCGCACGCCGTATTCGATGACGATGTAGAGGTCGACGGCGGCTTCCTTCTCCCCGACCTCGACCCGCACACCCTTGGAGAGGTTCCGCTTGCCGAGCATCTCGGTGATCCCGCCGACGATCCCACCGCTCATCCCGGCCACGCCTTCAACCTCCGTAGCCGCAATGCCCGCAATGATTCCGACGACGTCGTCGGCGATTCGGATGTTGGATCCGTCGTCACCGCCGTCGAATCGATTGATGGCTTCCGGCCGGTCCAAGCGTGCCACCTCCTAGCTCGTTCTCCCACTATGCTTATACCGAACCTGCCAGAATATAACTTTCGCCGGCGGCCGGTGGCCCAGGTCTGCCTGATTAGGGTGTTGGCTTGGGAAGACGCAAGGCTGATTGCTTTATCTTCTCCCTGGCGGTTTGAATTCCTGCAGAGGCAGTTCCTGCCGTTGACAGTAGTTCGCTATTTATGTTAACTTGTTCACAGCCTAATCCGCGCCGCATTGGAAAGCGCGGACCGGGGGAACCAGAACCGTCCATCAGAGGCGGTAGGGGTGAACCGCTGCCGCCGACCCGGCCTGCCCAAGAGGGGCCAGGCTCGTTCGGGCCTGCCCGTCATTGGGACAAGCCCCTTGGTCGGCGCCGGCGCGGGCTGTTATTCCCCAGTCCGAACCCGTCAACTAACCTCGGCGGCAAGCAAAAGGAAAGGGGTCGAGAAGATGAAAGACCGCAAGACGTTTGTCATCTTGGGCTGTCTCCTGGTGCTGGCATTGCTTGTGGCCAGCCCGCTCAAGACGCAGGCGGCCGGCCTGTCCCGCCTTCTCCAGCGGGGCGACTCGGGCAGCGACGTCCGACAGGTCCAGGTCGACCTCCAAAACCTCGGCTGCGACCTAGCCGCCGACGGCATCTTCGGCCGAATCACCCAGACCCGGGTCAGGACGTTCCAGGACGGTCACGGGCTGGTCGTGGATGGCATCGTCGGCCCCCAGACGGATCGCGCCATTGACGTGGCCCTGGGTCGCAGCGGCAGGGCGGCCAACGCCCCGAGCGGAGTGTCCCGTGGCGGGGGCGTCGTCCAGACCCCCGGCGGGTCAAGAACCTACCGAGGCGTCCTTAACGTCAAGGCCACAGCCTATGACGCAACTTGGGAATCGAACGGCCGCTGGGGCCCGGTCGCGGCCTGGAAGGGCCTCGCCCTCCGCCCCGGCATGATCGCCGTCGATCCGCGGATCATTCCCCTCGGTTCCAAGGTCTTCGTGACCGGGTACAGAAACCCGAACCTCCCTTCCGGCGGTTTCGTCGGGATCGCCACCGATACCGGCGGAGCCATCAAGGGCAACCGGATCGACATCTACATGGAGGCGAGCAAGAAGGAGGTTCTGGACTTCGGGATCCAGAACATCAAGGTCTACATCCTGAACTAGTCTGGCCGCCCATAGGCATGAGCAAGCCGGCAGCGTCGACAGCTGCCGGCCTTTTTTTGTCCGGCCCGGCCTCATCGCCCCCCGGCCGGACCCAAGCCGCGCTCACTTTGTCTTCGGGACGATGTTGACGTTCTCCGCCTTGACCCCCCCGACCTTGGCCACGAGGTCGGCGATGCGGGCCACCTCGACCTGGGTCAACTCCTTGACCTTGACGATGACCACCGCCGCGTTGTCGCGGAGCACGACCACCGCGTCGTCAAAGCCCTTCGAGCGGATGAGCCCCTCGAGCTCGACCTCGCGGCCCATCTCGTCGGTCATCTTCAGCCAACGTTGGCCGGCCTGCTGCCGGGTCGCCTCGTCGGCCTTGGGGTTATTCATCAGTTCGCGCAGTTGATCGATCTGCTGGCTGCGGACGCGATCGCGGTCCAACCGATAGTCGATGAAGAAATCCTGATTGGCCGCGTTTGCACCGCTGCCGCCCGTCCCGGCGGCTCCCAACCCGAGCCCACCCGCTGATAGGCCGCCCTCCCCGGCCGAGACCTTGAGGTCGTTGCCTGGCGTGGCTTTGCCCTTCAGGCTGTTCCACTTGATGGCCACGTACCCGGCACAGACGAGGATGACCACGAGGAAGGCTGTGAACCTCAGAAGGGCTCGACGGTCAAAGATCATCCCGGATCACCCCCCGGTCGATTTGGGAACCACCTGGATGCGAAAAGCGGGCAGACCCAAGTAGGTCTGAACGGCTTCGATGAGACTGGCCCTCACCCGGGAGTCGGCCGCCCCCGGGGCGACGACGACGACACCGCGGACCGCCGGCCGGTCGATGGCCTCGACGACGGGCTTCTCCGGCCCCGTCCCCTGACGGGTCAGGACCAGTTGAAGGCTGCGCACGATCTCGGTGATGATCCGCGACCCGCCGCCCTTGTCCTTCTCCTCGGTCTTCCGTTCGGTGGTGTCCTCGTTTTGGGCGTAGCGGTATTCCGGACCGCTCTCCAGGGTGACGATGACGGTCACCCGTCCGGCCCCCTGGATCTGGGAGAGGACCCGCTCCATCTCGACGGCCAAAGCCTTCTCGGACTCCGCATAGCCGCGCGGGTCGTTGTCGCCCACCGCCACACTGACCGTGGGCGGGGCATCCGCGGCGGTCGGTTCGGTCTTCGCTTTGGGTCGCCCAAAGATCCCTCCGGCGACGATCAGGGCCAGCCCCAGAAGGAGCAGAAGGAGCAGCCGGGCCGAGACCTTGATCTGACCCGGTTTGAGCCCGAGGAGTCTTCCGATGGCGTCTAACAAAGTCGCACCCCCTTAAGCCCTCATTGACCGGCGGTCACCCGGACCGCCTCGGGCGCCAGCCCGTAGTAACCGGCCAGGGTCCTGGCCAGGGTCGAGCAGAGGACGGCGTCGGCCGGCGGGACCTCGCCGGTCGCGGCGTCGGTCGCGGCGGCTGCGGCGTCCGGCCCGCCGAAGTCGATCTGGACCGGGTCGACCGGCACGACGACGGTCGACTCGGATGGCGCGGCGGGCCTGGCGGCGACCACCCGGATTGACCTGACCGCCCCGAAAGTCGATGACTTTGGATCGGCGTCGAGGTCGACGGAGACCGAGCGGGCCTCGGCCCCGGTCATCGACGCGATCGCGGTGACCTGGCGCTCCAGGGCCAGGCGGTACTGGTCCAGGGCCGCCCGATCGTGACCGGCCTGCAGCTCTCGGCCCTTGGCCAGGACGGCCGCGGTGTCGGGCGAGTTGGCCGCCGCCGCCTCCAGAAAGGCCGTGTCCACTGCGACCTGCTGGTGAAAGAACCCGATCAGCGGCTGAATGATCGCCAGGAGGATGAAGAACCCGACCACCAGCCGGGCAAAGCGCTGCAGGTCGCCCTGCGGCAGGACCATCTCGAGGAAGCCGGCGGCGATGATCACCACGGCGATGTTCCTGACCCAGAGCTTCACGCCTTCGAGAATCTCCACCAGATCACCTCATCATCACGGCGGCGTTGCCGGCCAGGAGGATCATGGTCGTGCCGATGAAGAACATCAGGGCGACCGTGGCGACGCTGACGAACACGAGGTTCAACGCGTTGCCGATGCCGTTGAGACAATCGACGACGCGGCCCGCCCCCACCGGTTGGACGATGACCGCCGCGAGGCGATAGACGACGATCACCGCGGCCACCTTGACCAACGGAAAGACCGTCATCACCAGGACGGCCGTCGCCCCCATCAGGCCGACCGCGTTCTTCAGGGCCAGGGAACCGCCGATGACCAGCTCGGCGGCGTCGCCAAACATCTTGCCAATGACCGGGATGAAGCTGGAGGCCATGAACTTGGCCGTCCGCAAGGTCACGCCGTCGGCCACCGAGCCGGCCGCCCCCTCGATGACGACGACCCCGAGGAACAGGCTGAAGAGGGCGCCGAGGACGGCCAGGGAGGCCTGACGCAGGAAATTGGACAGGTTCGAGATCTTGAAGCTGTCCGAGAGGGAACCGACGATCTCGATCACCGCGGCGAAAAAGAGCAGTGGGAAGATGACGTCGCGGACGAGGAAGCCGATGAGGTTGATGGCGGCGATCATCGCCGGGTGGAAGAGCCCGGCGGTGGTCACCGCCCCCGTGCCGGCCAGGAGGGTGATGAGGACGGGCAGAAGGGCCCACATGAAGCTGGTCAGGTCGTCGATGACCCCCTTGGCCGCGGTCACCGCGACCCCGAAACCGCCCATCGCCAGGACCACCATGACCAGGTAGACCACGAAGTAGGCGAGTTTGCCCACGCTCTCCCGCTCGAAGGCGCTCTGGAGGTTCTGGAGCAGGGCCGCCAGGACGGCCAGGATGACCAGCCGCCCGAGGAGGCGCGAGTTGGCCAGGACCTCGCGGAAGAGGTAGTTGACGATGCCCCGCCCAAGTTTGGCGAAGCCGTAACCGGCCGACTGGCCGCGGAAGAAGCCGATGAAGTCATCGAGCTTGAGGGGCGGGGCGTTCTCGCCGAGCTGGCGGTTGAGTTCGTCGAGCATCTGCTGGACCCCGGCCATGTCCACGGCGTTCAGGTCGTCCTCCTGGGAGCGCTCGATGGCGGGCTCCCGGGCCGGCGGCGATGGGGCGGCCGGGTCGACGGGCGCGGCGGCGGCGACGGGTCCGGCCGCCCACGCCAGGAGGCCCAAGATGATGGCCGCCCCCAGGACCGTTAGGGCAGCAACTGCAAGATGACCTCGAGGATGGCGACGATGATCGGCACGGCGAGCACCATGATCAGGACCTTGCCGGCCAGTTCGACCTTGCCGGCCACGGCCGACTCCTGGGCGTCCCGGCAGACCTGGGCCCCGAACTCGGCGATGTAGGCAATGCCGATGATCTTCAGGACCGTGTCGAAGTAGAGAAAGTTCAAGTTGGCCCGCGAGGCCAAGTCGCGCAGGGTGGCAAAGACCAGCCCGAGCCGGTCGATGAGGAGCAAGAAGATGGTGATGGCCACGACGACGGTCAGCGGCAGGGCGACCTCGCTGCGAAACTGCCGCACCACGGCGATGACCATGGCCCCGACGATGGCGATGGCCACGATCTGAAAGATCTCCAAAGGGCTCAACTCCCGCGCTCATAGCTGGAACATGGTCCTGACCGAGTTGAAGAAGTCGGCGACCAGCTGGATGACCATGAGGAAGATGATGATCACCCCGACGAGACCGACCGCGAATCCCGCTTCCTTCCTGCCGGCCTGATCGAGGACGTGATAGAGGACGGCGGCGATGATCCCGATCCCGGCGATCTTGAAGATGACGTCGATGTTCACCGAGGACACCCTTCCCTTCGTGGGATGAAGCGGCTCTAGAGCAAGATGATTACCACCATCACCCCGCCCAGGAACCCGAGGTTCTTGTACAGCCTGGCCAGGCGCCCGGCCTCCCCGATGGCCTCGCCCTCGGCCCGGCGCAGGCGTTCCCGGGCCAAGCAGATGTGCTTGATCTGGTCCTCCCGGTCGGAGGCCCCCAGGGAGGCCCCGAAGTCCAGGAGGATGTCCCGGTCGGCCGCCTTGAGGGACGTCGCCGTCCAGACCTTCTGGACGGCCGACGACCAGACTTCGGCGGCCGGTCGCCCTTCCCCGCTGGTCAGGCAGCGCCGGGCCTCGGCCACGATTCCCCGGGCCGGCTGGCCCGACCGGGACGCGATCGACCCGAAGGCTTCGGCCAGCGGCGTGGCCGCGTAGGCGATCTCCGTTTCCAAGAGGCCCAGGGCCGAGATGAGCTCGGCCAGTTCCCGGGGTCTTCGCTCGTAGTTGGCGGCGGCCAGGAAGCCGAGGGCCGTCGCGGCGGCGATGACGATCAGCCCGCCGGCCAGCTTCAAAGCGAACATGGGTGCCCCTCCCCATCGAGGATGGCGATGACCGTCCCCGGGAGGGGGCGCCGTCCGAGGAAGACATAGTGGCCAAAGGCTCCGCTTTCGATGATCTCGCGGACGGCCGGGCGCCGCCGCAGCTCGTCGAGGGATGAGCCATGGGCCGAGCAAAGCACGGTGACCCCGGCGTTGACGGCCTCGCGGATGGACTCGGCGTCCTCCGGCCGCCCGACCTCGTCGGCCACCAGGACCTCGGGCCCGAGGGCGCGCAGAGCCATCATCATGCCGGCCGCCTTGGGGCAAGCGTCGAGGACGTCGGTCCGAGGCCCGACGTCCTTCTGGGGCACACCCTCGAAGCATCCGGCGATCTCGGAACGTTCATCGACGATGACCACCTTGAGACCGGGGCGTCCCGGCCCGCCGAGGCTCATCGAGCGGGCCAGGTCGCGGAGGACGGTGGTCTTGCCGGCCCGCGGCGGCGAAACCACCAGGGCGCTGCAGGGCCGTTCGCGCCCGGGCGGCCAGATGACCTCGAGGACCCGGGCCCCCGCCCCGGGGAACTCCCGGGACACCCGGATGACCAGACCGCCCAGGTGTTTGAGGGTGCGCACGCGGCCGTCCTCGACCACCGCCCGCCCGGCCAGCCCAACCCGGTGGCCGCCGGAAAGCGTGATGTACCCATTCCTGAGTTCCTCCTCGAGGGCGTACAGAGAACTGCCGGTGATCAGTTCGACGGTGGACCGGAAGTCGGCGGCCGAGACCACCACGTTCGAGAGGAAGACCTCCCCGGCCGTGCCGACCAGGTGCAGGGGCCGGCCCACACGGAGCCGGATCTCCTCGAGGCCGGCCAGGAACGATGAGTCGACCCCGGACAGGGCCACGCGCAGTCCATCGGCCAGCAGCGGCAGGACTTGGCGGGTCAGGGCGAGGTCGCTGGAAGTCACCGAACAAACGGCCATGCGCCCCACCCCCTGTCCACCTGGGTCTGTCCCGAAGATATGCTCTGCGTGAGAGGTTTATGACGAAAACTGGAAGGCCCGCCATTTGGCGGGCCCCCGGTCGTCATCGCGATCAGTTCTTAGTTTGGTCGCCCAGGTTCGGCCGGAACCGGCCGAGCCGCAGCCCCCGGCCCCTACTCCCGGGGTTCGATCTGGGACCACTCTTCCTCCGTGTCATCGTCGATCAGTTCGTCTTCCCCGGAGCGTATCTCGAGCTGGCCCTCGTCGTTGGAGTAGACCACCTCGCCACAGTTGGGGCAGGTGATCTCGACGTCCATGTCGTCGTTGGTCAGGGACTTCTCGAAGAGGACGGTCTCCCCGCAGCGGGGGCACCGGGCCTCGACGAAGTCGTCCTCGGCCGCGTTGAAGTAGTAGTCGTCCTCCAGGTTGGATAGGTCCTCATCGACGACCTCCAGATACTCGCCGAAGCGCTCCTGCTCCTCCTTGAGGTCCTCGATCTCCTCGACGACGGCTTCGAGGACACTGAGGACGCCCGCGAGGACCTTGCCCTCGGTGCTGTCTTGGGTGACTTTCAGCCCCTCGGCCAACCCTTCGAGATAGGAAACACGCTCTCTGAGATCCTCCATGAGGCCCGACCTCCTTACCGCGCTAGCAGCAAAGCTAGTATCCCAGCGCCCAAAGCAAAATAATCGTCCCGGCGGTCGACCCTCCGGCCGCGTTGGAACCATCTGGTTCGTGCCAAAACCGCCACAGGCTGACTCTTTTGCCACCAACCCATTGCCTTTTCCTCTGCTAGATATTATAATGTCTGTCATGCACGGACAAATGTCCACCTGGCATGGAGGAGCACCCGTGGGCCTGGACACCGACTACTACGTCATCAAGACGGCCGTTCTGCCGGAGATCCTCCGCAAGACGATCATGGCCAAAGAGCTGCTCCAGCAGCAGAAGGTGGCCACGGTCAACGACGCGGTCCAGAAGGTCGGGATGAGCCGCAGCGTCTTCTACAAGTACAGGGACCACATCTTCCCCTTCTATGAGTTCAACCGGGGCCGCATCGTCACCCTCGGGCTGACCCTGGAAGACCGCCCCGGCGTCCTTTCCTCCCTCCTCGACCGGATCGCCCGGGCCGGCGGGAACATCCTGACCATCAATCAGAACATCCCCATCCACGGCACGGCCAACCTGACCCTTTCCGTCCGCACCGCCAACCTGCGCGGCGGTCCCGAGGGGTTGTTCCGGGGGCTCGAAAAGTCGGACGGAGTTCAGAAGGTGGAGATCCTCGCACAGGAATAGGGGTGAATGATCATGGCTCTCATCGGACTACTGGGCCTCGGCACCGTCGGGACCGGGGTCGTCGAAGTCCTCACCAATAACCGCGAAGACATCACCCGCCGGGCCGGCGAACCCATCACCATCGGGCCGATCCTGGTCCGGGAGACGGGCAAGGCCCGGGCGATCGCCCCCGAGCTGGTCCACCTGACCACCGACCCGGCCGAGGTCGTCACCGCCCCGGACGTCGACATCGTCGTTGAGGCCATGGGCGGCACCATCCCGGCCCTGACCTACATCCAGACCGCACTGGCCCACGGGAAGCACGTCGTCACGGCCAACAAGGAGGTCGTCTCCGAGCACGGCCAGGAGCTCTTCGAGGCGGCCGCGGCCAACCGCTGCCATCTTCTCTTCGAGGCCAGCGTGGGCGGGGGCATCCCGTTGATCACCCCCCTCAAGCGGTGCCTGGCCGCCAATGAGATCGATGAAGTGAGCGCCATCATCAACGGGACGACCAACTACATCCTGACCGAGATGGCCGTCCGCAAGAAGGACTTCAATGAGGTCCTCCGCGAGGCCCAGGCCCTGGGCTACGCCGAGACCGACCCCTCGGCCGACGTCGACGGCCTGGATGCCGCAAGGAAGCTGGCCATCATGGCTTCGATCGTCTTCAACACCCGGATCACCCCGGGCGTCATCCGGACCGAGGGCATCCGCCGGGTCTCGCGACGCGATACGGAGGTCGCCGACGAGCTGGGCTGCGTCATCAAGCTCGTGGCCACGGCCAGACAAGAAGAGGCCCGCATCTTCGCCGCGGTCTCCCCCACCCTGCTCCCCAGGCGTAATCCGCTGGCCTTCATCGACGGGGTCCAGAATGCCGTGCTGGTCAGGGGGCGCCCGGTCGGCCAGGTCATGTTCGCCGGGCCGGGGGCCGGCCGGGGGGCGACGGCCAGCGCCGTGGTGGGCGACATCATGGAGATCGTCCGTTCGCGGACCCGCCCGACGGAAACCCAGTGTACCTGCTTCAGCCACAAGGCGGTGGCCCCGGCGGAGGAATCGGTGTCCCGGTTCTACCTCCGGCTCGAGGCCCCTCTGTCCCTCGGGCCGTTGAACCGGCTGTCGAAGGTTTTCTCCGCCGCCGGGGTGGCCCTGGAAGCCCTGACCGACCGGCCCATCCCCTCCGGCCGCTCGGAGGTGGTCATCGTGACCAGGCCGGCCCGGGAGATGGACGTCCGGGCGGCGGCCACCGAGTGCGCCCTGAGCGAACGGAGCATCGTCGTCGAGAGCCTCCTGAGGATGGCCGGCGACGCCGGAGAGCGGGCCAACCAGCCATTCTTCCGGTCGGCGGCGGCGACCCGCTAGTTCTGCCGCCCCTTAGCTTCCACTGCGCACCCCTTCAGCACCATCAATCCGGCACAGCAAGGTGAGGACCAGCCCAAGATGAGCATTCTCGTGCAGAAATACGGTGGAACCTCGGTCGCCGACGAAGAACGGATCCGCCACGTCGCCCGCCGGGTGGTCAAGGGCAAGGCCGCGGGCCATCAGATGGTGGTCGTCGTCTCGGCCCAGGGGGACACCACCGACCACCTCCTCGACCTGGCCCACAAGATCAACCCCGCGCCCTCCGACCGCGAACTGGACATGCTCCTAGCCGTCGGCGAGCAGATCTCCATCTCCCTTCTGGCGATGGCCATCGAGTCCCTCGTCCACCCGGTCATCTCCCTCACCGGGGCGCAGGTCGGCATCTACACCGACGAGGCCCACAAGAAGGCCCGGATCATCAGGGTCAACTCCAAGCGGATCGCCAGGGAGCTGTCGGCCGGGAAGATCGTCATTGTCGCCGGTTTCCAGGGCATCAATCAGAAGAACGACATCACCACCCTCGGCCGCGGTGGCTCGGACACGACCGCCGTCGCCCTGGCCGCCGCCCTCGGCGCCGAACGGTGCGAGATCTATACCGACGTGGACGGGGTCTACACGGCCGACCCGCGGGTCGTCAAGGATGCCTTCAAGCTGGACCAGATCTCCCACGAGGAGATGCTCGAACTGGCCAGCCTGGGCGCCCAGGTGCTCCACCCACGCTCGGTGGAACTGGCCAAGCAGTATGGGGTCAAACTCGCGGTCCTGTCGAGCTTCAGCGAAGCCGAGGGAACCATCGTCAAGGGGGCCGAGGAGATGGAAGACGTCCTTCAAGTCAGTGGGGTCACCAGCGACCAGAAGATCGCCCGGGTCGCCATCCTGGAGGTGCCCGACCGCCCCGGTGTGGCCTTCCGGATCATGGGCGACCTGGCCGCCGGGAACATCGTCGTCGACATGATCATCCAGAGCGTCAGCCGCGACCACATCAACGACATGTCCTTCACCCTCGGCGAGGATGACCTCGACCGGGCCATGGTCATCCTCCAGAAGACCATCGCCGACCTGGGGGCCAAGGACGTCGTTTACGACCGAAACGTGGCCAAGGTGTCCATCGTCGGGATCGGGATGAAGGAGAAGGCCGGCGTGGCCTCGGCGATGTTCCAGGCCCTGTCCGAACGGGGGATCAACATCCAGATGATCAGCTCGTCGGAGATCAAGATCTCCTGCCTGATCGACCGGGAGCGGGCCGACGAGGCCGTCCGGGCGATCCACGCGAAGTTCTTCACCAGCGGGATGGAAATCGCCGCCCAGGCGGGGTAGAGGGCGGTCTTCCCCGCCCCGGCCGATCGTCTACACCGGCGGTCCACACCCATCCCCATCAAATCGGGTAGGAGGCGGGTTCGCCCCGCCGTCCTCCCACACCACCACCATCAACCCGGATGACCCGAATCGAGTCCAGAAGTGAGTAGGGGAACATCGACTTGGAAACCGCCCCCTGGTAGAATGAACTTGCCAGCTCAGTTGGGGGGGCGGTTCTTCATGGGTCGGGCCTAGTTCTTCCGGCAGAAGCTTGTCAGCCATGTGGACTCCGTCATGGTCAAGACTGTGTATTCGTGGTTACTGCAGCAGACACGAGAGCGCTTTGGGGTGGCGGCTGACGAGGCAGGGCAAGTGGCTCAAAAGGGGTACCTTCTGCTCACGCGAACATTGGTCAAGCGTTCCGAAGAGCAGGTTGTGTTCATGGCTATCGCTGGGCGGGAGATTCACCGGAAGCGCCCGGCCCAGGATCTCCCCCGCCGGGAGGTGGTGCTCACGCCCTGGGGCCACGACGACCTGGAGGTGCACCGAGAGTTCGGCCTCAAGGCTCTCCAGAACGCCCGTCTGGCTCGGCTCATCGAAGAGGCTTACTGCCAAGACGCCTCCCTCTCCACCAGAATGCCCTGTCTCTTGACCAACATCACTCCCAAGTCCATCCGGGAACGGCTCATCCCTCTGTGGGGGGCAGATATCCGTCTTCCAGTGGCGGGCACGGCCAAGAAATATCGCCGGGGGCAGGTATTTCGTTCCACCGCGGCACTCGCTCAGTTCCTGGCCGGTGAACAGCCCAGCGCCATCCGCCAGCGTCTGTGGGTAAGCCTCACGACTTGGCAGCAGTATCAGGTGGATTTTCTGCACGTGGCCCAGCTTACGGGAGAAGGGTTGGAGGCCACCAGCATTGCCCAACACCTAACCTTGGACCCGACGTTGGACGCTGTCAGGCACACACTATGGCCTCTGCTGACTCCTGCCGATTCAACCCGCCCTCTCCGCCCGGTTTGTTGAGTCACTCGACCCCCGGCAGGCCTCCCCGGATAAGGACGTTCCCTTTCCTCCCACGCCCGCCGTGTTTACCCCCGCGCCCGTTGGCAGTATCGGGCTTCGCCTTGTGTGGCAGGCTCGCCCGAGCGCGATTGGCCTGACGCGGTTCATGTTCTTCGGGCCGGAATTTTGCCTCCGGCTTCCTCCAGATTCCGCCTCACGGCGGATACCCTTGCCTTCGGCTAGCGGTTGGCACTGCCAGCCTCCGCCGAGGACTTTCACCTCCATGAGAACGCCCATGCCGGGCGTACCACGAAAAGGGCCGGCTTCAACAGCAGCCGGCCCTTTTCTCGGCAACTGCATGCTCGTAGGCCTAGGGCACCTTGAGTACATCGGCACTCCATAGGACAGGATGTGGGTTCTACTAGCTCTAGTTTCGTGACTACTATTACTAGTAGACATGGGATGTTGCCGGTTGGAGTGTAATCTTCAAGCTACTTGATGACTTCTTCCGTTCCGACGATGTCCCCGTCCAGAACCTTCCATAGCCGGAGGTGAAGCTTGCCGTTCTTATACTCGGCCCTACTCGCCGAGGACGGAAGCTTTATCTCCCGGGTGGTTCCAACAGGGAGGGGCTGAATCTGATGGACCCAGACAGTGTCCCTCAGGGAAATAGCTAAGGCTTCTGAGCCATCCGACCATACTATGGTGCCTATTGCATTGGCTATTTCCTGGTTCACTGCTCCGTCAAACGACCTTGCTACAATCCCCCTGGGAGGGGGGTCAACGTATACGCTGGGCGCAGACAGATACGCGATCAGGTCGCCGTTGGGAGAGACCTGGGGGTTCAGAGCTTGGTCAAGGAAGACCTCAACTCGGTTGTCACTGGCAGACCACCGCATAATCGCGGGTACCTCAGCCTGATCAACATCGAAGTACAGTTCGTCGTTGTGCCTCCAAGAAAGCCCGTCCATGGGAGTTCCGGTTGAGATAGAACTGTACTGGTATAGATCCGTAAATGATTGGCTTGTGACGTCATAGACCAGGATGTTGACGGTGATGGAGCTCGAACTCTCTCTCGCACCGCGGACGGCGATCTTCGTCCTATCAGGACTTATGCTGTAGGCCAACACCTTGGTCAACGGCAAATCCAGATCCGTACTCGCTCCCGTTTGGAGATCGATAGTGTGGAGCTTAGGATACTCAGCAGGTTTCATCAGCGGGACGACTGCGACGCTGTCAGATAGCCACTTGACTGGGTTCCGATAGACTTCAGAGCTGCTTGCGTCGAAGAGCGTAGCCAAGTCGGTCATAACCGTTGCACCTTTACCTTGACGGTACCCGACCTTATAGTCCTTGAACTCTACGGGTCCTCTCCTATCGCTGCCCTGTAAGATCACCGTAGACTTTTCGGACGGCGATGCAAACTCAAGCGTGTAGGCCGGCCCAGTATGCGTGGGGGTGGGAGGAGCCGGGGGTTGCGGCGAAATCGGCCCTCGATTGTACGGGTGGTCAGCAGCCTCTGCCCCGACTCTCGGGTATCTGGCTACCCATATGGAAAAGGCGCAAACCACGATTAGCAGAGCGCTAAGCCCAATGACGTTGGCGACCTTTCTTCCGCGCATCTTCTCCTCACCTCACTTACTGATGGTTTAGGACAATGTTGGCCTGGGTGTATCGCTGTCCGTTGTAGAACCCGACCCTTTGCGTCTGCGAGATGTACGACGTGTAGGAGTACATGACATTGTATTCCACGTATGAAAGCCCCGCGCAGCTTACACGTGGAATGTAGTAGTTGTGTGGATAATAGATTTCGTTCTCGTCAGGGAATGGCTTAGACTTGATGCTGTCCATGTACCCGTACGTGTGAGCGTGCCCGGGCCAACTGTGCATGTCAGGAGACTGGACAACCGTTACTCCCGAAATCTCGGGCTGGTCAGATGGGCTTTGGGATCGCAGGTAGCTAACTACGCCACCTGTGTTTCCCTTGAGATACCCGGGAAGACTTGATTGGCCCGATGCGGCAGTCAATGCTAGATGCTCTAGTGGATTTCTGATGTCGAATACATCCATGGTTTGCCGTACTTCAAAATGTAGGTGAGGGCCAGTAGAATCCCCCGTTGAGCCCGAGTATGCAACCGGCTCCCCCGCTGTCACTCCCTGACCTGGTATGCTCTTTATATAACTACTTAAGTGAGCGTAAAAGGTGTAGTATGCGCTACCATATGCGTCTGTGTGCCTTAGTTCAAGCCAGTTGCCATATCCTGCAGGATCCCAACCAGAGGTCGCCACCTCTCCGCCGGCAGCCGCCATAACGGTGCTACCTGACGCTGCATTGAGGTCTAGTCCATGATGCCCTCTATCCGGTTTAACTGTACTGTAGCTGCCATAAAGATATCCACCGTCAACAGCAGCGGCCACTGGCTTTAGGAGGTTCTGTACACCAACGATGCTGGCGTAAGCAGGTTTTGGGGAGGGTACAAGCGTCAAGATCAGCAGCCCCGCAATAGCAAGAATCAACTTCCCGGTCCGAACTCTCCACGTCTTCATGACAGGGGCTTCACCTCTTTCCACACAACTTTAGGAGCAGGACCTGGGCAGATCATGATTTCCAGCCATGCCTCACCCCGTTTGCCCATTTCTTGGCATCTTAGGTAATTGTCACCATATAGTTGAGATTCCTGTCGGGGTATTCCAAATTCTTCTCGCAAGTTTCGACAATTGACAACGACCCAAAGCCTGGTGCACCAACATCCTGCTGGATGCCAATCAGGTAGGAGGCGGGTTCGCCCCGCCGTCCTCCCACACCACCACCATGAGGGTCCGCATCCGGCGGTTCATCAAGCGTGACGAAGGTTCAGATTGCCCCTGTGGCAGTATAGGGTTTTGCCCTGTCTGGCGGGCTCGCCCAAGCATGATTGCCCTGACGCGGTTCATGTTCTTCGGGCCGGGGCTTTGCCTCCGGCTTCCTTCAGATTCCGCCTCGCGGCGGACACCCTTGCCTTCGGCTAGCGGTTGGCACTACCACCCTCCGCAGAGGACTTTCACCTCCAAGAGAGCGCCCGTGCCGGGCGTAGGAGCGAGGCCCGGGCTGACCGCCCGGGCCTCCGTATTTCCCCGCGACTTCGGCCCCGGGGGCCGGCCCCTCTCCCATGGAGGAGAAGTCGCCCGCCCCTGGAATGGTAGTAGTTGGCTAACGCGCTCAAACCGACGAGGAGGTCAGCACAAATGGAACGCGAACTGACCGTTCCCGTCTTCCTCTGCGACTCCAGAGGCAACCTCAACCCCGAGGCCGTCGGCTGGTCGAGACGGCCGCTCCACGACTGCAACCTCAGCGCTCACTGGCCGCGCAAGAAGCGCTGGGACTACTGGTGCGTGACCTCGGACGAGTACCTCTTCTCGGTGACCCTCTCCAACCTCGATTACGCCGGCCTGGCCTTCGTCTATTTCCACGACTTCGCCGGCGGGCGGTTCATCGAGAAGACGGTGATGAAGCCTCTGGGTGCGGGCTGCGCCCTCGGGCGGACGGTCGGGGAGCCGGTGCGCTTCGAGGGCCGGGGGCTTCGGTTTTCTATCGAGCCGGACCCTGCTGGCGCGTCGGTGACCCGGATCAGAGTCGAGTCGCCCGACTTCGGCGGCTTGCGACTGGCGGCCGCTCTCGTCGTCGAGCACCCGGCCGGGCACGAGACGATGAACGCGGTCATTCCCTGGAGCCGTAGCCGCTTCCAGTTCACCTCAAAGCACCAGGCCCTGCCGGCCGAGGGCGTCGTGACCCTGGGCGGCGGGGGCGGGACCGGGCCCGGAGCCGGCACGGCTCTGGAAGCCCGCTTCCCGGCCGGCTCATCCTTCGCCTGCCTCGACTTCGGCCGTGGGGTCTGGCCCTATTCTTCCGCCTGGAACTGGGCCTCCTTCTCGGCGCTGGTCGACGGTTTGCCGGTCGGGGTCAACCTAGGCGGCCGGTGGACCGACGGCACGGGCTACACCGAGAACGCCATTGTCGCCGGAGGCCGCCTGAGTAAGCTTCCCGAGAAGGTGACCTTCGCCTATGACCCAAGGGACTTCATTCGCCCGTGGTCGATCCGCACCGAAGGCTCCGAGCGGGTCGACCTCCTCTTCGAACCGTTCTACGAGCGGATCGCCAGGAGTGACCTGCTCGTGGTCAGGTCCGAGATCCATCAGATGATCGGCCGTTTCAGTGGGACCCTGGCCATGGACGACGGCCGTCGCATCGCCATCGACAAGGCCGTCGGCTGCACCGAGGACCATCGGGCGAGGTGGTGAGTCGGTGGGCGAGCCAGAGACCTAGCCAGATACCTCCAGGGGGTGTCACCGTGGAACAGTCAAAAGCCGGGGCCCAGATCGGCCGACGCGCCTTCATCCAAGCGGCCGTCATCCTCCTGGCCCTGATGATCCTGGCCGGGGTCCTGACCCGGGTCATCATGCCCGGTACCTATAGCCGGTCGCTGGTCGACGGCCGGGAGGTCATCGACCCGGCCTCCTTCCACTACACGGCCCAGCCTCCGTTGCCCGTCTGGCGGTGGTTCACCGCGCCGGTCGAGGTCCTCTGGGGTCCCGACGCGGTGATGGTCATCACCATCATCGTCTTCATCATGCTGGTCGGCGGGAGCTTCGCCGTCCTCGATAGGAGCCAGGTCCTTAGGTCGGTCATAGCTCGGGCGGTGGCGGCCTTCAAGCGCCGCAAGTATCTCCTGCTGGCCATCATCGTCCTCTTCTTCATGGCCCTCGGGGGGTTCCTCGGCATCTTCGAGGAGACCGTCCCGCTCATCCCGATGGTCCTGGCCCTGGCTTACTCTCTTGGCTGGGACTCCCTGACCGGGCTGGGGATGAGCCTTCTGGCCACCGGATTCGGCTTCGCCGCGGCCGTCTCCAACCCGTTCACCGTCGGCGTCGCCCAGCGACTGGCGGGCCTGCCCCTCTTTTCCGGAGCCGCTTTCCGGGTGGTCATCTTCGCCGCCGTCTATCTCATCGTCCTCGCCTTCCTGACCCGGCACGCCCGGCGGGTGGAGCGCGACCCCCGGTCCTCGCCGGTCTATGCCGAGGACCAGGCTCAGCGGGCCAAGTACGGCCTGGTCGAAGTGGCCGACGCCGCGGTCACCCCGGCCCTTCGCCGGGCCGGGGCCTGGCTCGGTCTTTCCCTCCTGGCCATCCTGGTCGTCTTCACCCTCTCCCCCTTCATCGCCACCCTCTCCTCCCTCTCCCTGCCCCTCACCGGCCTGCTCTTCCTCGCGGCCGGGGTGGGCTCGGGCCTCTTCGCCGGCTTCGGGGGTAGGGGCGTCTGGCGGGCCTTCCTCGAGGGCATCGGGGGCATCGCCCCGGGGATCATCCTCATCCTCATGGCCATGAGTGTGAAGTTCATCATCGTCGCCGGCGGGATCATGGACACGACCCTCCACGGGGCCTCGCTCTACATTTCGAGGACGACCCCGGTTGTGGCGGCCGCCCTCGTCTACCTCCTGACCCTGGTCCTCGAGTTCTTCGTCAACTCCGGTTCGGCCAAGGCCTTCCTGGTCGTTCCGATCATCGCCCCCCTGGCCGACCTGGTCGGCCTGACCCGCCAGACGGCCGTCCTGGGCTACTGCTTCGGCGACGGCTTCACCAACCTCTTCTACCCGACCAACGCGGTGCTCCTGATCGGCCTCGGCCTGACCGTGGTCACCTATCCCAAGTGGATCCGCTGGACCATCGGCCTGCAGGTGGTCGTCTTCCTGGTCACCCTGGGCTTCCTGGCCCTGGCCGCGGTGACCCGCTTTGGGCCATTCTGAGGGACAGGCCCGCGACACCCGGCCCCACGCATGCCCGTCTGGAGGCGTCCCCATGGACCGCGATTACTTCTCCAGCCGCACCTACGACCAATCGCGAGAGACCTTCCGAGGCCTCCTGGCGACCATCCGGGGACGGTGGCCGGGAGCCGTTCTGACCGCCCACCGCGTCGACGACGATGAGGACCTGACCATCGACGTCATCGAGGCGCCGGCCGAGGGCGGCGAGTCCGGGCCTGGGCGGCAGCGGATCGTCATCCTGACCTGCGGCCAGCACGGCGTGGAGGCCTTCGTCGGAGCGGCCATGCTCCGTCTGTTCACCGCCGAGTTCCTCGACCGGCTGGACCCCCGGACCACCGGGCTCATCCTCGTCCACGCCATCAACCCCTGGGGGATGCGCCATTTCCGGCGGGTCGACAGGGACAACGTCGATCTCAACCGCAACTTCGTCTGGGACTGGGGGGCCACCCGGGGCGCCAATCCGGACTATCGCAGGATCGCCGGGCTGCTCGCTCCCGAGGGGAAGATCGATAGCGCGCTCTCCGAGAGGGTCCGCTTCTACGCCGGCGTCACGCGGGCGACGGTCTCCGGGCAGATCGAGGCCTTCAAGCGGGCCACCCTGCTCGGTCAATACGAGTTCCCGCGCGGCCTGTACTATGGCGGGACAGCCCCATCCCCGTCGACAACAGTGATGACGTCCCTCTATCGCCGGACGATGGAGCGCTACGCTCAGGTCCTCCACCTCGACATGCACACGGGCTACGGGCCGGCCGACCTGATGAACGTGGTCGGCTCGGCCCACGAACCGCGTGGCTCGATCGAACTCCAGCAGGCCTTCGCCTACCCGCGGGTGGTCGCCGCCACCCCCGGCGAGTTCTACGGCATCCTCGGCGACATGATCGACTACGTCTATCTCCTCGCCCGGCGGGACTTCCCCCGCCTGCGCCTCTACGCCGCCTCCTTCGAGTTCGGGACGGTCGGCGATTCGCTCCTCAGCGGGCTCGAGAGCCTCCGGAGGATGGTCGCCGAGAACCGCGCCTGTTGGAACGGCGCCCGCCGAGGGGCGGACGCCGAGAACATCCAGCAGGACTTCGTCGCACTCTTCGCCCCGTCCAGTCGGCGTTGGCGGGAGGCGGCCCTGGCCAACGCGAGACAGGCCTTCGCTGGGATCCTTCGGGCCGAGGGGTTTATCACTGGGTGAGCCCGGCGCCGGAGACGGCCTGGCGGTCCCCGCCATCGATATGCCTCTCGCGTCGAGATCGGATCAACAACCAGATGGCGGCGATCACCCCGATGAGGAGCGCTCCTCCCCCCACAACCGCGAACCCCAGTCCGAGCCCGAGGGCATCGCCCACGACGCCAATGACCGGGAAGACGACCATCATTGACAAGCTGGAGAGCAGGCTGGCCGATGAAAGGACAGTCGCTCTGCGTTCCGACGAGACCAAGGCATTGATGGCGCTGTTGAACAACGGGTACTGACCTTCCACCAAGGCGTCGAGGATGATCAGGAAAGCCGCGGCGACCAGCCCGGCGGCCGGCCCGGACCATCGGGGAAGCAGCCCTGCCAGCAGAAGGACCACTGGGACAGCCGCCGAGCTGACATTGAGCGTCCGATAGGGGCCGAATCGCCGCTCGACCCGGAAGGCTTGGGTAGTTGGGACGGCTGCGGACACCTGCCGGATGGCGCCGACGAGGCCGATGCCCACCAGACTCAGGCCGAGCCCTTGCAGGAGGCTCTGGCCATACATCATGGCCGCGGCCGCCAGAGTACCGGTGACCCCCCACAGGACGACCAGCCCGGCGAGCCGGCGATCCTTGAAATCGCGGCCAAGCTCGCGAAGGTCGCCGAGGAAACTCATCTTCCGCGCCTTGCGAGGCTCGTCCCGGAAGGGGCGTTCCCTCAGTGGGGCCAGGACGCCCAGGGCCAGCAGGTCGACCCCGATGGAGAGGACATAGAGGAGCTCGAGGGCCCGCTGAGCGACGAAGCCCCCAAAGAAGGCGGCCGAGGCACCGCCGATCAGGTACAGCGAGTTGATCAGGCCCATCACCCGGGTGGAGTCGGCCGACCTTCCGTCGGCCTTCATCTCGTCGTAGACGAAAGCATCGTAGGCACCACTATGGCAGGTGAAAGACCAGGCCGAAAGACAGAAGGCGACCCCGAAACCAAGCGGTGTCCGAGCGAAGAGCATCAGGGAAGCCGCGGCGATGGAGACGATCCGGCCGGCGATGAGGCTGACCTTCCGCCCGAACGGTCGGCGATCCAGCCGGTGGGGATCTCACCGAGCATCGAGGCGACGTGGAAGACGGTCTCGAGGAGACCGATCATGGCGAAGGAGAGCCCGCGGCCGCTCAGATAGACAACCCAGAAGGCCTCGCTGAAGCGCATCGAGAAGAGGACCATATAGAGGTAGCTGAGGGCGGGGTTGAGTCGCCCCGGACGAGCCGGGGGCACGGAACCCATGGGGGTTCACTCCCGGACAAGGCAGGCTGGCAGCCGGAACCTCTTGTCGTCAAACCTTTCTGATTCTATCGGAGGGGGGCCGGCCTGTCAATCCAGCTTTCCCCAGCTGTCTCCCGCCCCCTGGGTCCCGCCAGGTTCCCCCTACCCCCGCCAAGGAGGAGACGCCCGTGAAACCGACCCGTCTGCGCCCCGGCGATGTCATCGGCGTGGTCGCCCCTTCGGCCCCCGGCCCGGCCCGTTTCCCCCACCGCCTCGAGCGCGGCGTGGCCTTCCTGGAGTCCCAAGGCTATAACGTGACGGTGGCCCCGCACGTCTACGGACAGTATGGCCACGTCTCCGGCACGCCCGAGGAGCGTGCGGAGGACATCATCGAGATGTTCCGCGCCCAGGAGGTTCGGGCGATCATCGCCGCCATCGGCGGCGACCACTCCTGCCACCTACTCCCCCTCTTGGACTGGGCGGTCATCCGCCAGAACCCCAAGGTCTTCATGGGCTTCTCCGACGTCACCGTCCTCAACCTGGCCATCCATCATGAGACCGGCCTCATCACCTTCAACGGGCCGATGATCATGAGCGACCTGGGCGAGTTTCCTAAACCCCCGGGCTACACCGTGGACCACATGGCCCGGGCGATCGCCCGCCCAGAGCCCATCGGGGCCATCGCCCCCTCGACCGACTGGACCGAGGAGTTCCTGGATTGGGGTCAGAAGCTCGACCTGACCCGGCCGCGGGAGTTCCGGGCGTCGCCCGGCTGGACGTGGCTGAAAGAGGGCCGGGCCCATGGCCCGTTGGCGGGCGGCTGCTTCGAATCGCTCCAGCACCTGCGGGGGACGCCGTTCTGGCCAGACCTCGACGGGGCCATCCTCTTCCTCGAGACCTCCGAGGAGGCGCCGAGTCCGGCCTGGGTCGACGCCGCCCTGCAGGACCTGGAGAACATGGGCGTCTTCGGGCGGATCGCCGGACTTCTCTACGGCCGTCCCCTGGGCTACACGGCCGAGCAGCGGGACGAGTTGCGTTCGGTCCTCCTCGAACGGACCCGGCGCTATTCCTTCCCCATCGTCACCGATATGGATTTCGGCCACACCGCCCCCCAGATGACCCTGCCCATCGGGGCCCAGGCCGAGGTCGACACCAGAGAGCGGCGCTTCGCCGTCGTCGAGGCGGCGGTGATCTGATGCCGGGACAATTCGTGAGGCTCGAAACAAAAAAGCCCTGGGGCTCTGCCCCCAGGGCTTCTTCCATAATCGATCAGTCCGTTCCCGCCGGCCTACGCCCGCTCGATGTACTCCCCGCTGCGGGTGTCGACCTTGAGGAGGTCGCCGATGTTGATGAACAGCGGGACCTTGACGATGGCCCCGGTCTCGAGCTTGGCCGGCTTGGTCCCGGCAGTCGCCGTGTCGCCGCGGACGCCGGGCTCGGTCTCGACCACCTTCAGCTCGACCGAGTTCGGCAGGTCGACGCCGAAGGTCTGGCTCTGGAAGAAGAGGACGTTGACGAGCATGTTCTCCTTGAGGAACTTGACCCCGTCCCCGATCTGGTCCTTGGACAGGGTCATCTGCTCGTAGTTCTCGGTGTCCATGAAGTTGTACAGTCCGTCCGACTGATACAGGTATTGCATCTCACGTCGTTCGAGGTGGGCCCGCGGGAGCTTCTCGCCGGCGTTGAAGGTCCGCTCGACGACCGACCCGGACCTCAGGTTCTTCAGCTTGGCCCGGACAAAGGCGGCACCTTTCCCCGGCTTGACGTGCTGGAACTCGACAACCGTCCACACCTGACCGTCAATCTCGACGGTCAGCCCAGTCTTGAAGTCGTTGGTGGAAATCAAGCTCTGTGCCTCCCCCTCGCCTGTGGGCCGTTCATATTGTGTCCGCGAAGGCGCGGCTCACTCCGTTGGTGGTACTGGTCGGGCTGGTCTGAAGCGGCTCGCAACCCACGTCGGGCGGCCTCTCGCCGCCCGCTAGTTCAGGGTGATGAGCTCTTTGGGCGCGGCGGTGAAGTCGTCGAACCCGGTCCTGGTGATGACGCCCATGTCCTCGATCCGGACTCCGCCCCAGCCGGGGAGGTAAATGCCCGGCTCGATGGTGATGACGTGGCCGGCCTTGAGGATATCCTCGTGGGTTTGGCCGGCGCTCGGGCCCTCGTGGACGGCCAGGCCGACCCCGTGCCCGAGGCCGTGCCCGAAGTTGGGGCCGAAGCCGGCCTCGGTGATCACCTGACGGGCCACCGCGTCCAGTTCCTTGCCCTTGAGCCCCGGCCTGGCCGCCTCCAACGCGGCTCGCTGAGCCTCGAGGACGACATCGTACACCTCGCGCTGTTTCTTGGTGACCCGCCCGAAGACCACGGTCCGCGTGCAGTCGGAACAGTAGCCGCCGACGACGGCTCCGAAGTCGAGGGTCAGGAAGTCGCCGAAGTCGATCTTCCGGTCGGTCGGCTCAGCGTGGGGCAAGGACGACCGCGGCCCCGCGGCGGCGATGGTGCTGAAAGAGGCCGCCGTGGCCCCCAGCTTGCGCATCTGGTACTCGAGCTCGGCCGCCACTTCCTTCTCGGTCTGGCCGACCTGGAGGGTCTTCAGGAGGGCCTCGAAAGCGCGGTCGGCCACCTGGACGGCGGTCCGGATGGCCTTGATCTCGCCGGCGTCCTTGACCGCCCGGAGCTTCTCCACCAGGTCCTCGGTGGGCACCAGCTCGACCGGGGCCAGCTTGTCCCGGAGTTCCTCATAGCGGGCGTAGGTCAGGTGGGCCTTCTCGAAGCCCAGCCGGCGGACCTTGGCTTTCTTGAGGACCTCTTGCAAGGTCTTGACGTATGGGCTCCCGTGCTGAATGACCTTGAACCCAGGGGCCTGGTCCGTCGCCTGTTCGGTGTACCGGAAGTCGGTCAGCAGGTGGGCATAGTCCTGACCGATGACAAGGTAGCCGGAGGAACCCGAAAAACCGCTCAGGTAGAAGCGGTTCTCCTGGGAAGCCACGAGCAAGGCGTCGATGCCGAGCCGTTTATCGCCGATGAGCTTGCGGAGCTTCGCCAGTCGTCCGGCCACCGGGCCACCCCCCTGTTCCACCTGCTAATATTACCATATTCCCCGGCCTTTGCAAACACGAACCAGGCCGGACCCGGGCGCGCGCCCGAGTCCGGCCCGACGTGGCCGCTTACTGCGCCCGACGGCGCGGGGCGATGTGGATCGACTCGCCCATGACCCCTTCGCAGGCCTCCATGAAGGCTTCGGAGAGGGTCGGATGAGCATGCACCAGGATGTCGGCGATGTCCTGGGCCTTGGCGCCCATCTTCAGGGCGATGGAGGCCTCGTGGATGAGGTCGGTCGCCCGCGGCCCGAGGATGTGCACCCCGAGCAGCTTGCCATCATCGGCCTTGGCCACGACCTTGACCACGCCCTCATTCTCGCCCATGGCCATCGCCCGGCCGTTGGCGGTGAACTGGAACTTCGAGACCTTGATGTTCAGGCCCTGGTCGCGGGCTTCCTTCTCCTTGAGGCCGACCGTGGCCACCTCGGGGATGGAGAAGACACAGCTCGGGACGATGCTGTAGTCGACCTCCGTCGGGTGCCCGGTGATGTTCTCGACCGCCACGACCCCTTCGGCCGAGGCCACCGGGGCCAGCCAGAACCGGCCGACGACGTCGCCGATGGCGTAGATGCCGGGGACGTTGGTCTGCATCTTGGCGTTGGCCTTGATCCCGCGCTTGTCGCGCTCGACCCCGAGGGCGTCGAGGTCGATCCCGCCGTAATTCGGCACACGTCCAAGGGCGAGGAGGATCTTCTCGGCTTCGAACTCGACCGGGCCGGCGTCCTTGGTGTCGGCGACGAGCTTCTTCAAGCCGTTGCCCGACTCCTTGATCTCCTTGATGTAGATGCCGTGGTTGATGGTGATGCCCTTGCGCTTGAGCATCGGGATCATCCGGATCTGGAGTTCCTCGTCGATCGGCGGGAGGATCCCGGGGCCGCGCTTAACCACCTGGATCTTGCTCCCGAAGGCGTTGTAGATGCAGGCGAACTCGATGCCGAGGACACCGCCGCCGATGATCAGGAGGCTTTCCGGGACGTGGTCGAAGTCGAGGGCGTCCTCACTGGTGACCGTGTGCGCCTTCACCTGCTCTTCGGGGATGGGCGGGAACTGTTCCAGGGAGCCGGTGGCGATGATGATGTTCTTGGTCTCGAGGGTTTCCTTGCCGCCGTCCTTGAGGGCCACCTCGACCAAGCCGACCTTGGGGACGCCGGCCGTGCCGTCGTAGACGGCCACCCCGTTGGACTTCAGGAGCAGGTCCACGCCGCTGGTCAGTTGATGGACAACCTTGCTCTTGCGGGCGATGACCGTCCCCCAATCGACCTTGACTTCACCCGGGGTCAGCCCGAACTCGGGCCCCCGCTTCATGTCCAGATAGACCTCGGCCGTGCGGACGAGGGCCTTGGTCGGGATGCAGCCCCGATTAAGGCAGCACCCGCCGACTCGACGGTTCTCCACCAGGGCGACCTTCGCCCCCAGCTGAGCACCCTTGATGGCGGCGACGTAACCGCCCGGACCGCCACCGATGACGACGATATCGAACAAATCTGTTCCTCCCCTTTCAGACTGTAAGCTGCAAGCGCTGACTACTTCCGCAGGTTCCAACTGTCCTGGTTGTATTTTGTCCGCTCCAACTCGTCGGCCAGAGCCGACTCTTCGGGGGTCAGCGCACCATCTTCAAGGACGACGCCGAGGCCCGAGCTGAACCCGGCGGAGATCGCCCTGGCCATCTCCTCCGGCGCGATTCGCCGGCCGGCCACCTGGTCAACCCCGCCGGCCTTGGCCACGAGGGTCCGTCGGACCCGCTCGCGGACCTGATCCGATGGGAAGCGCATGGTGGTCAACAGCTTATCGACGTCGAGGTGAAGGATAATCGCCCCGTGCTGCAGGATGACGCCGCCGTGCCGGGTCTGGGCGCTGCCGACGATCTTCTTCCCGGCCGAGGTCAACTCGTACCACGACGGGGCGTCGAAGCAGGCGGCCGAACCCGAGACCCCGGAGCCTGAGGCCCCGGAGGCGACCGCCCCTCCCCCGCTCCGCCCCTGGGACGGCGGATTGGTCAGGTCGGCCGGGACGTCCAGCAACCGGAAGCCCTCGAGCAGCCCGCGGCTGAGGAAACGGTAGGTCTCGAGGACGGTCCCCGGCAGGATCGACTCAGCGATGACCACGCTGTAGGTCAGTTCATCGTCGTGAAGGACGGCCCGACCGCCGGTCGGCCGACGGACGATGCCGAAGCCGGCTTGGCGGCAGGCATCGAGGTCGATCTCCCGGGACAGGGCCTGGAAGTAGCCGATTGAGACGCCGGCCGGCTGCCAGGTGTACAGCCGTAGGGTCGGCGGGACCAGCCCCTGGCCATGAACCTGCATGATCGCTTCGTCGATGGCCATATTCATGGCCGCCGTGGCCGGGCCGCTCTGGATGAGCCGCCAGGTCGTCACCGACGGCCGGACCTCTTGTGGATCGATGGGTTGATGTCTTGGCACAGGGGTCACTCTCCCGGAGCGGCGCTGAGGACGAGGTCGATGGCCGCGGCGGCTTCTTCCGAGGTCAGCGGCCGTGGGTAGTTGTACATGACCCCGCCCGGGCGTTCGTTGTAGTAGGGACGGTTGCAGTCCGGGCAACCGGCCGTCTGAAAGGCCTCCCCCGAGGCGAGCAGCTCGCGGATGGTGGCCGCGGGAAGGCCGAAGCCGGCCACCCGGCCGTCGGCGAAGCGGATCGCCTCGAGGTCGATGAGGTGCCGGCCCAGGAGCCAGTTGCAGGCCTGGACCCGGCGGTAGGAAGCCAGGTCGGGCGGGTTTGCCGCGGCCAGGGCCGTCCCCCGGACCGGGGTGAAGGCGAACAGGCCGATGGTCACGCTCAGGCCCGTCAGCCGGCCGATGAGCCTGACCATCTCCTCCTCGGTCTCGCCGAGTCCGACGATGAGGTGGGTGCCGATCCTTCCGGGCCAGCGCCCGGCGGCCTCCTCGACCCGCTTCAGGGCGGTCGCGAAGCCGCCGCCCTTGATCTTGCGGTGGATCTCCTCGCCGACGGCGTCGATGGGCATGGTCACCCGGTCGGCCCCGGCCTCGAAGAGGGCGGCGACGAGGTCCGGGTCGTTCAGGAAAACGGACACGCAGATGGGCACGGCACTGCGGGAGCGGATGCGGCGGACGGCCTCGAGGGTCCCCGGCAGGCTCGACCGGTCGTGGACGACCTGGAGGCAGACCCGCTTGACCCCTTCCCCGCCCCGGCCGGCCTGGTCATAGGACGAGGCGATGGCCTCGACGACCCGCTCGGGGTCGGCGTCGGGCCAGGTGACCCGAGACAGGAGGTCGGCCCGGGCCCCGCTCTCGCGGGCCTGCGGGCAGAAGCCGCAGTTGCGGTCACAGCGCTCCCCGGTCATCAGGTAGGCCGTGGTCGGCAGGCACTCGACCTTCAGGCGGTCGAGGCCGATGGCCGCGGCGGTGCCGGCCGAGACGCGCAGGCGGGGGTGAATGGGCTGGGCCGCCGGCGCGGCGGCCTCTGATTCGGGCGTCACAAGACCGCCGCCAGAAAGCCCAGAGGCTTTAGCTCCGGGAGAAATGGCGGCTTCCCTCCTTTCACTTGACGAACGTATGTTCGATGGTATATAATGGAAACACGAAAACCGAAGTCACGCTTAAGGTTCGACTTCTTGAGCCAACGATTACGAAGTCGTGCGCGCTTTCGGCCATGCAGGAACAGTACACGAAAGCCCTGTCATTGCTGGTGGAGAAGGCAAAGGGGCTTAACACGACCTCCCTGGTACGGTTGCATCGGGAGGCGTACCACCAAGTCAAGGCCGAAGTCTCACTGCCTTCCGAGTCGCTACGGGTAGCATTGAGTCAGACGTGTCACATCATGCGGTCCTGGAAGGCCCGGCAGAAAAAGGGGTTGAAGAACAGACCGCCGGTCATCAAGAGGCTTCAGCCAATAGGGGTGGGCATTCACGGATACCGGGT